>NZ_JBYOJR010000032.1:0-90914 GCF_057798915.1 Cupriavidus sp. 22TCCZM01-5 | reverse complement strand
GCCTGGGTGCTCAGACTAGGGCTCTGCGCGTAGCGCAGCCGAAGGCGATTACACGATGTCGGTAGCAGGAGGGACCACGGACAGTTTCGGGGCTCGTTCAATCAGCGCTCTAATCCTGCCCACGGACGCGCACCACGCGGCAGGCGGCCAAGCACACTCTGAAGCCCATCCCCGTACAACACCCGCAGCACACTACGATCAATATTCGCCCGCTAGGGCAAGTAAACGCGCTTTTTGGTTACTTTTTGTCGCTCGGACAAGAAGTGACTCGCCGGCTACGCCGGCGAAACAGCGGCGCCTGCCAAGCACGACAACCCCCTCCATACCTCCATCGAAGAACATTTTTTTCCCGCGATGTACCGTCAGCACCATCCCTGTCAGCAGGTCTTCAAAAAACTGCCCTACGCTGGAACCTGGCACTCCAGACGCAGTTCCGCCCCCCGGAGGTGCACTGGAATTCCTGCAGGAGGAACCATGTCGGTCAAACTCAGGTGCTGGTCGGAAGATGGCGAAGAAGTCATCGACGTGCCCGGTGCCGCGCTCGCCGCGCAGGTCGAGCAGGCCGCCGCGCAACATGCGACCGATGTACCCCAGCCCCCGGCGGAGTTCACCAAGTGGACGATGCCCGATGATCCAGACCGCTACGCTGACTTCGCGTAGCCCTGGTGGCGCCCGGCGCATACCGCCGGGCGCAGTCCTACTCAACGCTTCCACCTACCCTCCCCGCTCAGGAAAGGCTGATATCTCGCTTTATGCATAGGACGCGGCGACGCGTTTTCATATGCTTCGGTCATCGCGCTGCACCCCTCTCAAACGCAGCGAGAACGCAGACCAGGAGACATCCATGCCTTTGTTCCTTAATGAAGTCTGGCTTGGCGACATCAAGCCCGACCTGATCGAAGAGGCCGTGACCTTCTTCGGCAACCTGAGCGTCGGCACCAAGCCCGACAACCTTCCGCCCGACCTGCGCATGATCGCCGGCCCCTGGCTCTCGGCCGAGGAGGCGAAGGTGATGTTCATCTTCGAGATCGACGACCCGTCGACTATGTTCGATGCCTACGCCGAGCGCGTGGTCAGCGGCCTGTTCGCGCGGCGCAAGCTGACGCTGCTGTCCGGCTGGGACCAGATGAAGGCCTATACCGACCGCGTGGCAAGCGCCTGACCCCGACATCGAAACCAGGAGAACGAACATGCCGAAGTTTTTCAATGAGGTGTGGCTGCGCGATATGTCGCCCAGGACCATGCAGGGAGTCGTGGACTTCCTCGGAAACCTGCGCAACGGCGTGCGCCCCCCTAACCTGCCCGGCGACCTGAAGCTGCTGGCAGGTCCGTGGCTGTCCAACGAAGAGGCGAAGGTCTACTTCGTGTTCGAGATCGACGACCCGACCGAGACCTTCGAGGCCTTTGCCGAGCGCGTGGCCGACGGGCTGTTCCTGAAGCGCCGCCTGACGCTGATCCAGGACTGGGACGGCGCGCGCAGCTTCTCGAAATACCTTAGCGGCCGGCAGCTCAAGGCGGCATAGGCAAGGCAGGCACCACCTGCCACGGGCGGCCCCGGCGGCCGCCGCCGCGCGACAGCGCAGCACACTCGCAGCACACTACAAGACCAGACCGCAGGAGACAAACAATGAGCGGTATCAACAGCGGGCGCCGCCTGGCGCTCAAGCAGGGTATTGCCCTGGCGGCGGCCTCTGCCGCCTCTGGCCTGATGATCCACAGCCCCGCGCGTGCGGCCGGGCAGACCTACAACTACAAGCTCGGCATCGCGCTGGACGCGACCCACCCGACTACCGTCAACCTCACCGCCGCCGCGGCCGAGATCGCGCGCGCCTCCAGCGGCCGCCTGAACATCCGCGTGTTTCCGAACAGCCAGCTCGGCAGCGATACCGACATGGTGTCGCAGGTGCGCTCGGGCGCCATCGACCTCGTCAGCACCGCCGGCCTGATCTGGGGCACGCTGGTGCCGGCGGCCTCCGTGAGCGGGATCGGCTTTGCATTTCCGGGCTACGAGCAGGTCTGGAAGGCCATGGACGGCGAACTCGGCGCGCATATCCGCGGCGCGTTCGCGAAGGTCAACCTGATGCCGCTGCCGAAGATCTGGGACCACGGCTTCCGCCAGGTCACCAGCAGCAACCGGCAGATCAACACGCCGCAGGACCTGAGCGGCTTCAAGATCCGCGTGCCGCTGAGCCCGGCGCTCACATCGATGTTCAAGGCATTCGGCGCGGCGCCGGCCGGCATCAACATGGCGGAAACCTATACCGCGCTGCAGACGAAGATCGTAGACGGGCAGGAGAACCCGCTGACGATCCTGGGCACGCAGCGGCTCTATGAGGTGCAGAAATACTGCTCGCTGACGTCGCACGTATGGGACGGCTTCTGGCTGGTCGCGAACCTGCGCACGTGGAATGCGCTGCCCGAGGACTTGCGCCAGCTTGCCGCCACCACGTTCGATACGTATGCGCTAAGGCAGCGCCAGGCGGTGGATGCGCTCAATACCCGCCTGCGCGACGAGCTGAAGGGCCGCGGCATGGTGTTCAACCAGCCTGACGTGAAGGCCTTCCGCGACTACCTGAGCCAGGCCGGGTTCTACCGCGACTGGCAGAAGAAGTTCCCGGCCGAGACCTGGGCGCTGCTCGAAAAATACGCCGGCAAACTGGTCTAGCCGCTAGCCCTTCCTCAATCTGTTTGCGCTTGCCGGTGGCATTCCGCCACCGCCATGGCGGCGCTCCCACACAAGATCCTGGAGACATCATGGCATTCATCGCGCGCGTGGCATCGCTCATCACGCTGGGCTTTACCCTTTCCTGCATGGGCACGCAAAGTGCGGCGGCGCAGGAGGCCAAAGGCAAGTACATGAAGACGCCGACCGGCTACCTGATGGTGCTGCGGCACGGCGACAACGTGCTGCAGAACCTCGAACAACTGGCGCGGGAAGAGAAGATCCCGAGCGGCAGCTTCGTCGGCATCGGCTTCATGTCGGAGGCGACCTTCGGCTTCTATGACTTCGGCCGCAAGCAGTTCGACCCGAAGACCTACCGCAATGTCGAGATGGCCAATATGACCGGCTCCATCGCCTGGAAGGAGGGCAAGCCTTCGATCCATGCGCATGGCACGGTGACGGACGGCACTTTCCAGGGCGCTGGCGGCCACCTGCTCGGACTGACCGTGGGTACCGGGTCGTGCGAGATCACGGTCACGGTCTACCCGCAACGGCTGGAGCGCTTCGTCGATCCCGAAATCCAGGCCAATGTACTCGGCTTGCCGCAGCAATGACGGAGGCGGGACATGTCCACGCATATGGTCGATATCAAGGCCCCGCGCATGGAGGCGCATGCCGGGGCGCTGCCGGGCGGCACACCCGCGCGGGTACTGAGGCTTGCTGACAAGGCGCTGGGGGTGATGACCGAAGTGCCGGCCGCGCTGCTCGTGGTGGCCGAGATCGGCGTGCTGTTCAGCGGCGTGCTGAGCCGCTATGTCCTGCACACGCCGCTGGTGTGGGTCGACGAGCTGGCTTCGCTGCTGTTCATCTGGCTCATCATGCTCGGTGCCGCGGTCGCCTTCCGGCGCGGCGGCCACATGCGCATGACGGCGCTCGTCGACGCGGCGGCGCCGAAGTGGCGCGGCGTGTTCGAACTGGTGGCAACCGTGGCCGCGCTGACGTGGCTCGCGCTGGTCGCGCATCCGGCCTGGGAGTTCGCGAGCGAGGAAGCCGCGGTGACCATGCCGGCGCTGGATATCTCCAATGCCTGGCGCGCCGCCGCGCTGCCCGTCGGCATCGCGCTGATCCTGCTGATGAGCGTGGTGCGGCTGCTGTCCACGTCAACCGTGCGCACCGCGTTGCTGGCGCTGGCCGCGTGCGGCGCGGTGGTCGGGGGCCTGGTCATGCTGCAGCCGGTGCTGCAAGGAATCGGCAATGCCAACCTGCTCGTGTTCTTTGTCGGCATCGTGGGCTTGCTGGTGTTTACGGGCGTGCCCATCGCGTTCTCGTTTGGCCTGGCCACCTTCGGCTACCTGTCGCTGACCACGTCCACGCCGACCATCGTCGTGATCGGGCGCATGGACGAAGGCATGTCGCACCTGATCCTGCTGGCGGTGCCGATGTTCGTGTTCCTCGGCGTGCTGATCGAGATGACGTCGATGGCGCGCGCCATGGTGCAGTTCCTGGCGAACCTGCTCGGCCATATCCGCGGCGGCCTGTCGTACGTGCTGATCGGGGCGATGTATCTCGTATCGGGCATCTCGGGCTCCAAGGCGGCGGACATGGCGGCCGTGGCGCCGGCCCTGTTCCCCGAGATGAAGCAGCGCGGCGCCGACGACGGCGACATGGTGGCGCTGCTCGCGGCCACCGGCGCACAGACCGAGACGGTGCCGCCAAGCCTGGTGCTGATCACCATCGGCTCCGTGACCGGCATTTCGATTGCCGACCTGTTCACGGCCGGCCTGATGCCGGGGATCGTCCTGGCCCTGGTGCTGGGACTCGTGGTCTGGTGGCAGGCGCGCAAGACCGGCGCGGCGTGCAGCGCGCGGGCCACGCGGGCCATGATCGGCAAGAGCCTGGTGGTGGCGCTGCCCGCGCTGGCGCTGCCGTTCGTGGTGCGTGCCGCCGTGGTGGAAGGCGTGGCGACAGCCACCGAGGTCTCAACCATCGGCATCGTCTACGCGCTCATCGTCGGCCTGCTGGTGTACCGCAAGCTGGACCTGCGGCAGCTCTGGCCGGCGCTGGTGGACACGGCTGCGCTGTCCGGTGCGATCCTGCTGATCATCGGCACCGCCACGGGCATGGCATGGTCGCTGACGCAATCCGGCTTCTCCGGCGACCTGGCCGCGGCCATGGCGCAACTGCCGGGCGGGGCACCGGCGTTCATGGCGGTTTCCATCATCGCCTTCGTGCTGCTGGGCAGCGTGCTCGAGGGCATTCCCGCCATCGTCCTGTTCGGGCCGCTGCTGTTCCCGATCGCGCGCCAGCTCGGCATCCACGACGTGCACTACTCGATGGTGGTCGTGCTGGCCATGGGCATCGGCCTGTTCGCACCGCCGTTCGGGGTCGGCTATTACGCCGCCTGCGCCATCAGCCGCACCAGGCCGAGCGAGGGCGTACGCCATATCTGGCGCTACATGACTTTCCTGTTCATCGGCACCGTCGTGGTCGCGGCCGTGCCCTGGATTTCCACCGGTTTCCTCCATCACTGATCGCCCATGAAATTCGCAGCCTTCGTCGAGTACGCCAACGAGCCCGAGCGCATCGCGCAACACCGGCCCGCCCATCGCGCCTATCTGCAGGACCTGCTGCAACGCGGCCGGCTGGTCATTGCCGGCCCGTTCGCCGACGGCAGCGGCGCCCTGTTCGTGTACGAGGCCGCCAATGAACGCGAGGCCGCAAGGCTCGCGGCCGGCGACCCGTTCGCGAAAGCGTCGCTGTTCCAGGGCATCGTCATGAAGCCCTGGAAGCTCGTGTTCGCGAGCACCGACCACCTGACCCCTGCACTGTGAGGCGCACATGACCATGGATACCGCCATCCTGCAGACACTGGCCACATCGCTGCGCGACGCGGCACGGCAGCGCCAGCCGATCGCGCCGGTGCGCGAGGCACTGGCCGGCATGGGCGTCGAAGGCGCCTATGCGGTCCAGGACATCAACACCGCTTACTACCTTGAGAGCGGACGGCGGCTGACGGGCCGCAAGATCGGCCTCACCTCGAAATCGGTGCAGCAGCAGCTTGGCGTCGACGCGCCCGATTTCGGCATGCTGTTCGCCGACATGGAGCTCGCGCCCGATGAAGAGGTGGCACTCGGACGCGTGCTGCAGCCGAAAGTTGAAGCCGAAGTTGCCGTGGTGCTGGAGCGCGACCTGAAGCACGAACAGGTGACGCTGTCGCAGCTGATGTCGGCCATTGCCTATGTGCTGCCGGCCGTCGAGATCGTGGGCAGCCGCATCCGTGACTGGGACATCCGCCTGCTGGACACGGTGGCGGACAACGCGTCGTCCGGTTTGTATGCGTTGGGAACGCAGCCGCGCAAGCTGTCGGAAGTGGACCTGCGTACGTGCGGCATGCTCATGGAGCGCCAGGGCGAGGTCGTCTCGCTCGGCGTGGGCGCGGCCTGCCTTGGGCATCCGCTCAACGCCGCGCTGTGGCTTGCCCGCAAGATGGCCGAAGTGGGCCGGCCGCTGCAGGCGGGCGACGTCATCATGACCGGCGCGCTCGGGCCCATGGTCACGGTCGCGCCGGGCGATGTCATCGACACCACCATCGCCGGCCTCGGCGTGGTCCGCACGGCCTTTGCATCGGACTGACCAGCGTTACGCCGCCGCGCTGCGGCTCAGCCCTTGGCCTGCGTTAGCTTGCGGATCAGGTCAATGACCGTGCGGCTGGCATAGGTCAGCGGCCGCTGCGTGCTGGTGGCCAGCACCAGCGTGCGCGTCAGGACGGGATCGGTGATGCGGCTCACGGCGATGCGCCCGAGCTGCATCTCGACTTCCACCGCCTGCCGCGTGAGGATCGTATAGGCGGCCCCGTTCGCGACGATCTCGCGCATGGCGGTCAGCGAATCGACCTCGATCTGGGTATTCAGGTGGACGCCCGCCTTCTTCGCCTCGTCCAGCAGCATCATGTGGAAGCCGTCCGGCGCGCCCGGTAGCACGAGCGGCAGTGCCGCGGCATCGGCAAACCGGCAGCTGGGCCTGGCCACATTCGGATCTCCCGCCCGCGCGATCAGGTAGAGCTCGTCGGTGGCGAGCTTTTCGTCGGTCTTGTGGATGCGCTCGCCGTAGCGCGAGAATACGCCCACGTCCGTGCGGCCGCTGGCCAGCGCCTCCTCGATATTGCCCGCGAACCCTTCCATCAGCCGCAGTTCGATCTTCGGGAAGTCCGCGCGCACGCGCTGGAACAGCGGACCGACTATATGCTGCGTGATCGACGCCTGCAGGGCCAGCCTGACGGGCCCGCTCGGGACATCGGCGTGGTCGCGGATATCGTTCTTCAACTGGTCGAATTCGCCGAGCAGGGTCTTCACGCGCGGCATGATGGACTGGCCGAACTCCGTCAGCACCACGCCCCGCCCGGTGCGATAGAACAGCTTCGCGCCGAACTCGCTCTCCAGCGCGGCAATGTGCTTGCTGAGCGCGGACTGCGCGATGCCGCGCAACGCGCAGACCTTGCTCAGACTGCCGGCTTCGACGATGTCGGATAACAGTTGTAGGTGCTTGATGTCCATCGCCTGTCTGCGTCTGTGAAGTCGTGTCCGTGGAGCCGGCCGGAAGACCGTTGCCGATGCACGGAGCGTGGCCGCGCGGTCGCGACGATTGTAGCGAAATGGCCCTTGTCGCAACGCCCCTTCACGGCGCCTTTTGCGTGCATGGCGCGAAAGCGGGGACGGGCGTCAGCCTGTACCATCGCGTCTGGGCCGCATGGCCCGTTGGCAGCGACAGGCAGACTGGAAATTCGTGGGGAAGGGAATGGCATTGCAGGCGGGAACCGGAAAGACTTTTGTGTCGGGCGAGGCGGGCAGGATCGAGCTGATCGTCGATGCGCCGCGCACGGTGGCTGGCGGTATCGCCGTCGTCGCGCACCCGCATCCGCTGCAAGGCGGCACGGCCACCCACAAGGTCCCGCACGTGCTCGCGAAGGCGCTGGCCGCGAGGGGCTATGTGACAGTGCGCCCGAGTTTCCGCGGTGTCGGCGAGACCGAAGGCGAGCACGATACCGGCGATGGCGAGACGGCGGACACGGTTGGCGTCGTCCACTACCTGCGCCAGGAGTACCCCGGACTGCCGCTGGTCCTGGCCGGCTTCTCGTTCGGTGCCTACGTCGTGGCGCGTACGGTGGAAGTGCTGCGCGGCCAGGGGTTGCCATGCCCGCACCTGATCCTCGCCGGCATGCCGTGGGGGACCATTCCCGGTCACAGGAGCTACGAGACGCCGGCCGTGCCGCCGACGACGCTGGTCGTGCATGGCGAGAACGACGAGCGCGTGACGCTCGGCGCCGTGCTCGACTGGGCGCGACCGCAGGACTTGCCCGTCGTGGTGGTGCCGGGCGCCAATCACTTCTTCACCGGAAAGCTCGGCGCGCTGGAGCGCGTGGTCGGCGGCTACCTCGACCATCTGCCGGAGCCCGCAACGGGCTCCTGACCTGACGCGCCAGGCGAAATCGGGGATCAGGCCGCTCAACGGTCACTTGCTGTAACGGGCTGTAAACAGGCGCGGGCGTCATCTCGTTGTGATTTCAAATGAGAACGATTATCCTTTTGCTTTCGATCTCATTTGTGACCAATGTGTCACAACGCCTTTTGCGGCCCGTGCCGCCCATCCATTGCAATGACCGAAACCGAGCCGGCATCTGGCCAGCAGCGTCGCGCCTTCTGGCTCAAGCATCTTCATCAGTGGCACTGGATCAGTTCCGCGATCTGCCTGATCGGCATGCTGCTGTTCGCCGCGACCGGCTTCACGCTCAACCATGCGGCCCAGATCGAGGTGTCGCCGAGCGTGGTGACACGCCAGGCCACGGCGCCGGCCAGCCTGCTTTCGGCGCTGAAATCCGCCATGCCGGCCGCCTCGGGCAGCGGGCGCGATGCCAGGAGCGCGGTGCCGCCGGCGCTGGCCGACTGGCTCTTGCATGAACTCGGTATCGACGCCAGTGGGCGCGAGGCGGAATGGTCCGCCGATGAAGTCTATGTGTCGCTGCCCCGTCCGGGCGGCGACGCCTGGGTCAGCCTGGCGCTGGACACCGGCGAGACCCAGTACGAGAAGACCACGCGTGGCGTCATTTCGTATCTGAATGACCTGCACAAGGGCCGCAACACCGGCCGTGCGTGGAGCCTGTTCCTGGACGTGTTCGCGCTGGCCTGCCTGGTGTTCAGCGTGACCGGCCTGTTCCTGCTCAAGCTGCACGCCGCTGCCCGCGTGGCCACATGGCCGCTGGTGGGCCTGGGGCTGGTGGTGCCGCTGCTGCTGGCCATCCTGTTCATCCACTGACCGGATCGAGCCGATCCGCTGCGATCTTTCCTGCATCTTCCTGACGAGGTTATTCCGATATGCGCCGACTGCTCACCGTCACCCTCTCTGGCATGGCCGCCGCCCCGCTGGCCGGTCCGGCTTTCGCGGCAGACATGAACGTGAAGGTGGAAATCCCGCGCCTGAACGTCGCGGAATACCACCGCCCCTATGTCTCGGTCTGGGTGGAGCGCGCCGACCAGAGCCCGGTGTCGACGCTGGCGGTCTGGTACGACGTCAAGAACAAGGAAGGCACCAAGTGGCTCAAGGACATGCGCCAGTGGTGGCGCAAGGCCGGCCGCGACACGCAGATGCCCGCCGACGGCATTTCCGGCGCCACGCGCGCACCTGGCGAGCACACGCTCACTTTCACGGACGGCAAGGCGCCGCTGGGCAAGCTGCCGGCCGGAGAGTACCAACTCGTGGTCGAAGCGGCGCGCGAAGTCGGTGGCCGCGAACTGGTGCGCGTGCCCTTTAACTGGCCGCCGCAAGCGGCCCAGACCGCCCGCGCCAAGGGCGAGCACGAGCTGGGTGGCGTGATTGTCGACCTGAAGCCCTGATGCCCCCGAAGCCCCTGATGCACTGATCCCAACCGGAGACCGACGATGAAGACCTTCCAATCGCGCCTGTCCACGCGCCTGGCCTTGCTGGCCCTGGCGGCCCTGGCCCCGCTGGCGGCCCATGCCCACCGCCAGTGGCTGCTGCCGTCGGCCACGGTGCTGTCCGGCAACGACGCCTGGGTGACCGTCGATGCCGCGGTCTCCAACGACCTGTTCTACTTCGAGCACGTGCCGCTGCGCCTGGACAACCTGGTCGTGACCGGCCCGGACGGCAGCGCCCTGAAGGCGGAGAACGCCTCCACCGGCCGCTACCGCAGCACCTTCGACCTGCACCTGACGCAGCCCGGTACCTACCGCGTGGCGGTGGTCAACCAGGGCCTGTTCGCGAGCTACAAGGAAAACGGCCAGACCAGGCGCTGGCGCGGCACGGCGGAAGCGTTCGCGAAGGAAGTGCCCGCTAACGCCGCGGACCTGCAGGTGACGCAGGCCGAAGGCCGCGTCGAGTCCTTCGTCACGAACGGCAAGCCGAGCAGCCGGGGCCTGGCCGCCAGCGGCCGCGGCCTGGAACTGGCGCCGATCACGCACCCGAACGACCTCGTGGCCGGCGACACGGCCAGCTTCCGCCTGCTGCTCGACGGCAAGCCGGCCACCAACCTGAAAGTGGCCGTGGTGCCGGGCGGCATCCGCTACCGCGACCAGTTGCAGGAATTCAGCGCCACCACCGACGCCGACGGCAAGTTCAGCGTGAAGTGGCCGGCCCCCGGCATGTACTGGATGGAAGCCGAGGTCCGCGACGAAAAGACCTCGGTCAAGGCCGCCAGGACCCGCCGCGCCACCTATGCGGTGACGGTCGAAGTGCTGCCGCAGTGAGCCGTTGCCAGGATCTGCCTGCTTGAACCGCGTCCTGATCCCGCTCACGCTGTCAGCGCCGCCGGTACCGACCGGCGCGCAGGCGCGCGCGCAGCGCTGGGCCGGCGAGACCATGGGTACCACATGGTCGGTGGTGGCCATGCTGCCGCCGACGGTGGACGCCGGCGCGCTGGAACAGGGCATACGCGCCGCGCTCGACAGCGTGATCGCGCAGATGAGCAACTGGGCGCCGGACTCGGACGTGAGCCGCTTCAACCGCGCCTGCGCCGGCACGTGGGTCGCGCTGCCGGCCGACTGCCTGCGCGTGCTGGCGTGCGCGCTGCAGGTCGCGCGCGATAGCGGCGGTGCCTACGATCCCAGCGCCGGGCCGCTGGTGGACCTGTGGGGCTTCGGTCCCGCGCCGAAGCGCAGCGCGCCGCCGGCGCCGGACGAGGTCGCTCAGGCCAGGCGGCAATGCGGCTGGGACCGTATCGTGCTCGATCGCGAAGGCGGCCGCGCGCTGCAGCCTGGCAGCGTGTCGCTCGACCTCTGCGCCATTGCCAAGGGCTTCGCGGTGGACGCTGTCGCCCGATACCTCGATGGCGAGGGCGTGGCACACCACCTGACCGAGATCGGCGGCGAACTGCGTGGCCACGGCGTCAAGCCGGACGGCATGCCGTGGTGGGTGGCCCTTGAATCGCCGCCTGACAGCGGGCCGGCCACGCCGGAGCAGACGCTGGTCGCGCTGCACGGCCTGTCCGTCGCCACCTCGGGCGACTACCGGCGCTTCTTCGACAGCGAAGGCCGGCGCTATGCGCACACCATCGATCCGCGCACCGGCTATCCCGCCAGTCATGCGCTGGCTTCGGTGACCGTGCTGCACGTCGAATGCATGATGGCCGATGCGCTTTCCACCGCCCTGACCGTGCTCGGCCCGCAGGCCGGCATGGAACACGCGCGCCGGCATGGCATCGCGGCGCGCTTCCTGGTTCGTACACCGGGCGGTTTTGACGAACATCTTTCCCCGGCCTTTGCCGCGATGCTGGCATGAACCGCTTCCTGGCATGCTGGCCGGCCGCCGTGGCCGGTGTCTGCCTGGCCATGCTGAGCCCGTCGCGCGCCGGCATGGCGGCTGGTGTGTTGCTCGCCTATGCGGGCTTCTGCGCGGCCGTGTTCGATCATCACCGCCGCCGGCGCGCACGCGTCACGGCGCTTGCCGGCGGCGGCGCGGACCAGCATGGCGCCACGCTGGTGGCCTACGCGAGCCAGACTGGCTTTGCCGAGCAACTGGCCATGCAGACCGCCGCCGCGTTGCAGGGTGCCGGCATGCCGGTGCACATGCTTTGCCTTGCCGAGCTGGACGCCCGCCGGCTGGCCAGCTTCCGGCAGGCGCTGTTCGTGGTCAGCACCACCGGCGAAGGCGACGCGCCCGATAGTGCCTCGGGATTCGCGCGCCGCCTGCTGGCCGCGGGTGGTCAGGATGCATTGCGTCAGCTTCGCTATGGCGTGCTGGCACTGGGAGACAGCAGCTACGCGCGCTTTTGCGCGTTCGGCCATGCGCTGTCCGACTGGCTGCAGCGTCACCATGCGCAGCCGCTGTTCGACCTGATCGAAGTGGACAACGGCGACGCGGGCGCGCTGCGCCACTGGCAGAACCACCTGTCCGCGCTCAGCGGCGGCGCGGAGATCGCCGACTGGGAGCGTCCGCGCTATGACCGCTGGCAGCTCGCGGAGCGCCATCATCTGAACCCCGGCAGCCAGGGCGCGCCGGCGTTCCATCTCGTGCTCAGGCCCGAGGCCGACTTGCCGGACTGGCAAGCCGGCGACATCGCCGAGATCGGTCCCTGCCACGACCCGGCCGAGGTCGGCCGCCTGCTCGACAAGCTGGCCATGGACAGCGCCACGTCCGTGCGCTGCGACAGCCAGACGATGACACTGGCCGAAGCGCTCGCCACGCGCCTGCTGCTGCCCGAAGCGCACCTGGCCACGATGCGGGCCTTGCCGCCTCAGCAGCTTGTCGACGCGCTGTCGCCGCTGCCGCATCGCGAGTATTCGATTGCCTCGCTGCCGCAGGATGGGCAGCTCGAACTGCTGGTGCGGCAGACCCGTCATGCCGACGGGCGGCTCGGGTTGGCATCCGGGTGGCTGACCAGCCATGCATCCGTGGGGGCGCGCATTGCGCTGCGTATTCGCACTAACCAGGGCTTCCATGCGCCGCCCGATGATCGTGCGCTGGTGCTCGTCGGCAATGGCACCGGCCTTGCCGGACTGCGCGGCCACCTGAAGGCGCGCGCGCTGGCTGGGCGGCATCGCAACTGGCTGTTTTTTGGCGAGCGTTTAGCGCGGCATGACAACTTCTTCGCTGACGAACTCGCTGGCTGGCAGCGCGATGGCGTGCTGGAGCGGGTGGATGTTGTCTATTCGCGCGACGGCAGCGCTTTGCGCTACGTGCAGGATGCGCTGCGCGAGCGTGCGCCGTCGCTGCGCGAATGGGTCGATGCCGGGGCCGCCATCTACGTGTGCGGCAGCCTGCAGGGCATGGCTGGCGGCGTCGATGATGCGCTTGCCGAGGTGCTCGGGGTGGAGCGGTTGCGGCGGCTCAGTGAGCAGGGGCGTTATCGGCGCGACGTCTACTAGCCAGCCGCGTCAGCCCACGTACCAGAGAATGCTGACAAACTGGCACGTGCTGCCCGCCAGCACGAACAGATGCCAGATACCGTGGAAGTGCCGGACCTTCTCGTCAAACAAAAAGAATCCGATGCCGGCCGTATAGAGTGCGCCGCCCGCTACCAGCCACCACATGCCGGGCGCCGGCAACGCTGCCGCCAGCGGCTGGAATGCTATCAGCACCAGCCATCCCATCACCACGTAGATCGACAACGAAAACACCCGCGTACGCCGCCCGATCCAGAGTTCCTGCACGATGCCGACGACGGCGAGTCCCCAGTTGATCCCGAATAGCGCCCACCCCCATGGGCCGCGCAGCGTGACCAGTGCAAACGGCGTATAGCTGCCCGCGATCAGCAGGTAGATGGCGCAATGATCGAGCCGCTGGAATACGTCCTTGGCCGGGCCGCGCAGGCTGTGGTACAGCGTGGAGATCGTGTAGAGCAGAACCAGCGTGGTGCCGTAGACCACTGAACTGACCACCTTCCACGCGTCGTGGTAGAGGGCCGAGGATGTCACCAGCACCGCCATGCCGGCGGCCGCCAGGATGGCACCGGCCAGGTGGCTGTAACCGTTGAATCGTTCGCCGCGATACATGCGCCGTCCTCCGGGAAAACTCAGTCGGTGCGCAGTCCGCAGTGCAACCGCGGATGCACGAAGCCGTATTTTCGCACGGCTGCGCGCGCTTGCCGCGGCAAGGCCCTGACGGGAGTCATGGCTTCGTTGCCATACGGCGACAGTGTCGCGGCATATCCATCTGCGAAAGCATTCGTTCCCTGTGCCGGTGCACACCGCTATCGTCTGCCCATCCAACCTTAGCGTGAGGCATCCATGCGTACCCGTTCCCCGCTGCTGCGCGCAGCGCTGACCCTGATCACCGGCCTGGCCGTGCTCGCTTCCGGCTCCGCCATGGCGGACCGCCTCGACGACATCCGCAAGGCCGGGGTACTGCGCGTGGGCGTGTTCGACGCCAACCCGCCGTTCGGCTTTGTCGACGCGAAGACTAATGCGCCGGCCGGCCTCGATGTGGACTACGCGCGCGAGATTGCGAAGCGGCTCGGCGTGAAGGTCGAATTCCGTGCCACCAACCCGGCCAACCGGATCCCGCTGCTGGCTTCGCAGAAAGTCGACATCGTGGCCGCGAACTTCACCATCACCGAAGAGCGCCGCCAGCAGATCGCCTTCTCCACGCCGTACTTCGCCAGCGGCCTGCAGTTCATCGCCAGGAGCGGCACGCTGCGCCAGCCAGACGACCTCAGGAGCTGGCGCCTGGGCGTGGACAAGGGCACCACGCAGGAAACCACGCTGCGGCAGAAGTATCCGGAGGCGCGCGTGATTGCCTATGACGACTCGCCGCTCGCCCTGGCCGCATTGCGCAGCGGCGCGATCCAGGCCTTTGCGCAGGACGGCGCCAAGCTCGGTGCCTTGCTGGCGACATTGCCCAACAAGGAGCAGTTCGAGATCTCGCCGTTCACGCTGACGCGCGAATACATGGGCATCGGCATTCCGAAGGACGAGGTACGCCTGACCGCGACGATCGACCAGATCCTCGCGGAGCTCGAGAAGAACGGCGTGGCGGGGCAGATCTACGACAAGTGGTTCGGGCCGAAGAGTTCGGCGCCACTGGCAAGGGACTTCCGCATCGGCGACAAGGTCAACTGATGCTGCCTGGCGCACGCATGAAGCGGGAATGGGAATGACTGCGTCCATCCTCTTCCAGCCGCTGAAAGAGAAATACCTGCACTGGCTGCTGTCGGGCTTTGCCATGACCGTCGCGCTGTCGGTCGCCGTGTTCGTGCTTGGTTGCCTGCTTGCCTGCGCGTGGCTGGCATTGCGCCGCACGCCGGTGCGGGTTGCCGTGGATGCAGCGATCGGCTTCGTGCGCAAGACGCCATTGCTGGTCCAGCTCTTCTTCTGGTACTTCGGCGCAGCGCAATGGCTCGGCAATGCGGCGATCGCCCGCATATCGGATTGGCGCGGCGTCGATATCGGCGCCGGCATGATGCTATCGGCGCCATCGCTGGAGGCGCTGGCGAGCACGCTTGGCATCGCGCTGTATGCGAGCGCCTTCTATGCGCAGGAACTGGAAGCCGGCATCGCCGCCGTGCCGCGCGGCCAGTTCGCGGCCGCGCTCGCGCTTGGCTTTTCGACACAGGCGGCGTGGTGGCGCATTGTCCTGCCGCAGGCGCTGCGCATCGCGGCGGCGCCGATGGTCGGGCAGTTCTGCCAGACCATCAAGAACACCTCGCTGGCGATGGCGATCGGCTTTGCCGAGCTGTCCTATGCCGCGCGGCAGGTGGAGACCGACACCCTGATG
This sequence comes from Cupriavidus sp. 22TCCZM01-5, assembly GCF_057798915.1. Classification (NCBI taxonomy): domain Bacteria; kingdom Pseudomonadati; phylum Pseudomonadota; class Betaproteobacteria; order Burkholderiales; family Burkholderiaceae; genus Cupriavidus; species Cupriavidus sp. 22TCCZM01-5. The sequence goes on along the minus strand of NZ_JBYOJR010000032.1, from coordinate 75,532 downwards.
GCATTCCAGGCCTTCGGCGTGGCCACGCTGCTCTATGTCGCGCTGATCCTGCTGCTGCAGGCGCTGGCGCCGCTGGTGCAGCGGCAACTGGGCTGGCATGAGGTGAAGCATGGCTGATGCCGCGGGCCTGCCGGCGGGCCTTGCGCTGGTGCTCGGCCAGTTGCCGTTCCTGCTCAAAGGCGCCTTTCCCGAAGGGCCGCTCGCGGGGGCGGCGCTCACGCTGGCCATGGCCGCGATGGCCTGTGCGGGTGCCACGGCGGCAGGCATTGTGCTCGCGCTGCTGCTTGCGCTGGCGCCGCCGCCGGTGACGCGCCCGGTGCGCGCGCTGCTGGCAGTGCTGCGCGCCATCCCGGTGCTGATGCTGATCTTCTGGGCCTATTTCCTGCTGCCGATGCTGGCTGGCGTGCAGGTCGGCGAGGTGCAGACCGTGGTGATCGCGCTGGCGCTGATCGGCGCCGCCTACATCGCGCAGAGTCTTGATGCCGGGTTTGCCGCCATCGGCAAGAGGCAGCAGCATGCCGCGCTGGCCCTTGGCTTCACGCCGCTGCAGGCGATGTGGCATATCGTGCTGCCACAGACGCTGCGCGCGATGCTGCCATCGCTCGCGAACACCTGGGTATCGCTGACCAAGGATACGTCGCTGGCCTATATCGTCGGCGTGACCGAGCTGTCGACACTGGCCGCGCAGATCAACGGGCGCAATATGGGTTATGCCGCCGAAGTCTTCGCGGCCGTGGCCTTGCTCTACTTCCTTGCGTGCGCGGCGATTGAATCGTGCGCCGCATTGCTGCTGGCACGCGGCGGGTACCGGCGGCGCCGGCCATTCACCCGTACCGGCGCCGCTGCGGCTTGGCCGGCTTCAGCACCGCGAAATCCGTGACACGCTGCGCTCACTCCGCCGGCGCGCTGAGGGCGGCGTCCAGCATGGCGATCGCCAGGCCGACGAGCAATGCGATCGCGGAGGCAACAAACCAGCGTACGGTCTGGCGATACTCGGCGACGGCATCGTCCTCGATCCGCAAGGCGCGGAACAGCGCGACGATTTGCAGGACCACCGCGCCGACCAGGGAAAGCGCGGCAAACGCCGCGCGAGCGTTCCAGTGTCCCGGGCTCTCGAAGCCCCAGAAGCGCCAGAAGGCCAGCGAGAAGCCAAGGAGCACGGTGATTGCCGTGATGATGCCCTGACGATAGCCCGCGGGTACCATCTGTGGCGCGGGCGTAGCGCTCTGCGGCGGGGTGTCGGGCGCGGGCATCGGGCGCAGCGTTACGGTTGCGTTGCCGGTAGTTCGACCACGGCCAGCGTGGCTACCAGGCCGCCCACCACGCGGCTGCGGTGACCCTTGCCAGTCGTGTCCTCCAGCAGCAGCGCGCTGCCGGCGACCAGCGAACGGCGTTCGCCGTCGGAGGCCTCGAATTCCATCTCGCCGTCCAGCATGAACATCCACATCCTGAGCGGGGATGGATGCAGGTCGCCCACCCAGCCGGTCGGCACCACCAGGAAGCCCTGGCGCACGGCGGGCGTCATTGACGACACCCAGAACGATGGGGCAGGTGGCGCAAAATTGCGCTCCGACATTTGCGTCGACAGCGCGCCGAAATGCGATTCGCCGGATTCGTCGGCGTAGAGGCGGCCGAAGGCCAGGGTGGAATGGTGGGTAGTGGAGATTGCGGGGTCTGGCATGGCGCGGCCTCCGGCAAGGGGCGTTGGCCCCGTTGTTACGCTAACCAGTCTAGATTGCGCAGGGCGGCTGTGTTGGCCTTCTTGGCATGCGCCGCTCGCCAGCAGCGCCCGCCAGGCACGACAATCGCCCCATCGCCACAGGCCCCGCGGAAAAATACTTAAAACGCCACCCGTGCGCTCTAGCTCTACTCCGCAGGCTGCCGGTTCGTCAGGTTGTTCAACGGCGCCCGCCACGCGGTGTCGGCGTTCGGGTTGCCGGGCTATTGCTCGTTCAGAACAATCAATGCATCCAATGCCACCGCGCCTTGGCCTTGCTGGCGGACCAGCAGCGGGTTCACTTCCATTTCGCCGAGCCGGTCGCCCAGCGCCATGGCGGCGTCCGATAGTGCGGCGATGGCGGCCGCGGCGGCTTCGATATCGGCGGCGGGCTTGCCGCGGAAGCCGGTCATCAGGCGATAGCCGCGCAGGCTCGACAGCATTTCGTGCGCCATGGCGCGGTCTACCGGCAGCAGGCGGTGCGCGACGTCGTGGAAGATTTCGGTGAAGATGCCGCCCAGCCCCACCGTCATGGCCGGCCCGAACACCGGATCGCGCGTCACGCCGACGATCAGCTCGCACACGCCGCTGGCCATCTTCTGCACCAGCACGCCGCGTTGCTCGGCCAGCGGCATTGCCTTCACCGCATTGGCAACGACTTCGCCAGCAGCCGTGCGCACCTGCTGCGCATCCGCCAGGCCCAGCCGCACGCCGCCGACCTCGGTCTTGTGCGCGATGTCCGGGCTCAGCACCTTGACCACGACCGGATAGCCGATGCGCTCGGCCGCGCTGGCGGCCTCGTCTGGCGTGGCGGCGACGGCTTCGTCGCTGATCGGCACGCCAAAGCCGGACAGCCACAGCTTGGTCTGGTGCTCGTCCGTGGACGCCGCGGGCAGATAGCCGGCGGCGCCCATGCAAGCCTGGGCGCGCAGGTCCATCCAGCGCGCCGTCGGCGCGGCCGTGCCGAGCCAGCCTACGTAGCTGCCGAGCGCCTGCGCGGCACGCGCGACGTCGGGGAACAGTGCCACGCCGGCCGCTGCCAGCCGCTGCCGGCTGGCGGGCTCGCCGGTGGTTGCCACCGCGATCAGGCGCCTGGTCTTCGCGGCCACTTCGATCAGTTCGTCGGCGACGCGGTCGAGCAGGTAGGCCGTGGCGTAGAGAAAGATGACGTCCGTGCCGCCATCGGCGGCCAGGTTGTCCAGCACCGCATAGGCCAGGCCATCGCGGTTGAAAAGCTGCCCCGTCATGTCGACCGGGTTGGCCACGCCGCCGATCTCGGGCACCGCGGCCTGCAGGCGCTGCTGCATTGCATCCGACAGGCGCGGCACTTCCAGGCCCGCGGCGCTGAGCAGGTCGGCCGACAGCGCGCCCATGGCGCCCGATACCGATGCCACCACCACGCGGCGCCCGGCGCTGCGCTGGCGGAAGCCCGACAGGTAGGCCAGGTCGGTCAGGTGCGCCGGGTCGCGCGCCTGCATGGCGCCGAGCTGCGCGAAGGCCGCGCGGTAGATGGCCTGGTTGCCGGCCAGTACCGCCGTGTGCGATTGCGTGGCGCCGGAGCCGGCCTCGCTTTCGCCAGCCTTGAGCACGATCAGCGGTTTGCCGGCGGCGCGCAGCCGCGCGGCGGCATCAATGAAGCGGGGACCATTGCGCAGGCCTTCGACGTAGCCGACCACGGCGCCGGTCTGCGCCTCATCGGCCAGGTAGTCCAGGTAGTCGGCATAGTCGAGGCAGGCTTCGTTGCCGGTGTTGATGAACTGGTGGAAGCCCACGTCCATCTGGCGGCCGGTGGCGTAGACGATGGCGCAGACGTTGCCGCTTTGCGTCAGCAGGCTGACATGGCCGGGACCGTCCTGGGGCGGAAAGGCGCGGAAGGTGGTGGCGAACGCGGTAATCGCGCGCGTGGTCAGGTTGGCCAGGCCCATGCAGTTGGGGCCGGCGATGGCCATGCCGGTTTCGCGCGCGAAGGCGGTCAGCCCGGCCTGGCGGGCCACGCCGGCCGCGCCGGCTTCGGCAAAGCCCGAGGCATAGAGGATCGCCGCGCGGATGCCCACGGCGTGGCAGTGCCGCAGTTGCGGCAGGACTTCATCAGCGCCGAGCGCGAGTACGGCCACATCGGGCGTCGCCGGCAGCGACTCGACATCCGGGTAGCACGCCAGCCCGGCGATTTCCGCATAGCGCGGATTGACCGGATAGACCGTGCCCCGGTAGCCAAGGCGCTGCAGGTGGTCCAGCGCCACGCCGCCGATGCGGCTGGTATCGCGCGAGGCGCCGATGATGGCAATGGAAGCGGGTTCCAGCAGCCGGGACAGGGCGGCGCGGTCTGGGCGGGACGCCGTAGCGGTAAAGGTCATCATCATCTCCATCCTTCCTGTGCCGGAAGGTGGAGCGATTCAAGCCCATGGTGGCGGGCCGCGGCAAGCAACGCGGCCCAGACTGTGCATATTGTGAACGGAGTGGGTGCGGACGCAGGACATGCTGCGCCGCAATGTGGCCTGACGGCTACCTCTGCCTGCGCGCGGCGGTGTATCTTGTGAGATATCGGAGCCGCGTCCCATGCGGGCGGCCGGCGCCTGCGCGGCGTTGCGGAGACAACCCAATGCACCCAAACTGCAATGCGTCCAGCCTGTCGCCAACCTTGACGGGTCCGGCGCACGCCTGGCGTGGCTGGCGAGCCTGCTGGCGGCGCCTGGCCACAGTTGCCACGGCAATCGCCTGCGCCGGTGCACTGGCCGGCTGTGCGAGCTTGCCAGCCTCCGCCGAGCGCACGCCCTCAAGCGCCCCGGCCGTGACCACGGACACGCCGCTGGGCAAGGCGCTGGCGCCACGCCTGGCGCAGCGTCCGGGCGAGTCGCTGTTCTACCCGCTGTCGACCGGCCCCGACGCGCTTACCGCGCGCCTTGCCATGGCGCGCGCCGCGCAGCGCAGCCTGGACCTGCAGACCTATATCTTCGAGCCCACGGGCACCGGCGCCGCCGTGCTCGGCGACATCATCGATGCCGCCGACCGCGGCGTGCGCGTGCGCGTGCTGCTGGACGACTTGCATACCAGCGGCCTGGACAAGGTGCTGGCCGCGATCGACTCGCATCCCAATATCGAGGTCAGGCTGTTCAATCCGTTCGCCAACCGCGGCGCGCGCTGGCTGGAGATGCTGTGGAGCTTCAACCGGCTGGACCGCCGCATGCACAACAAGTCGATGACGGTGGACAACCAGATCTCGCTGGTGGGCGGGCGCAACGTGGGCGATGCCTATTTTTCCGCGCGCATCGACATGGACTTCAGCGACCTCGACGTGCTCGTCGCGGGGCCGGTGGTGCCGCAGGTGTCGGCGGTGTTCGACGAATACTGGAACGATGTCTCGTCCTACCCCGTGGTGGCGCTGATCCCGGAAGGCAAGGACGCGCCCGCTGAGATGCGCGCCCTGCGCAAGCGCCTCGAAGCGCGCGGCGATCGGGCGAAGGCCAGCCCCTATGTGCAGGAGCTGCTCGATTCGGGCCTGGCGAAGGGCATCGAAAGCGGCCACATGCCGGCCTACACCGGCAAGGCCACCGTGGTGTCTGACAAGGCCAGCAAGATCACCGAGCAGACCCCGGGCGACGGCTATGCCACGGTACGCCTGGAGCGCCTGATCAGTGCGGCGAAGAACGAGGTGGTGCTGGTGTCGCCGTATTTCGTGCCGGACGATGACGGCGAGGCGTGGCTCGTCGCGATGGCGAAGCGCGGCATCCATGTGCGCGTCCTGACCAATTCCTTTGCCGCGACCGACGTGAGTGCCGTGCATGCGGGCTACGCGCCCCACCGCGAGGCGCTGGTGGCGGCCGGCGTCGAGCTGTACGAACTGAAGCCGAGCGCCTATGCCGAACTCGCGCAGCGCGGCAAGGGTGGCGGCTCGGGCCCGAACTCGCGCGCGTGGCTGGCGTCGAGCCGCGCGAGCCTGCATGCCAAGAACTACATCGTCGACCAGCACCTGGTGTTTATCGGCTCGCTCAACATGGACCCCCGCTCGGCCAAGCTCAATACCGAGATGGGCGTGGTGCTGGACAGCGCTGCACTGGCCCAGCGAATCCTGAAAGGCATGAACGATGGCCTGCTCGATATCACCTACCGGGTCGAACTGCGCCAGAACCCGGACGGCAGTTCGCGCCATCTTGTCTGGGTCACGCGCGAGCAGGGCCAGCTGAAGACCTACGAGAGCGAACCGGGCATGGGTCCGCTGGAACACCTCGGCATCGGCTTGCTGCGCGTGCTCCCGATCAAGGAAGAACTCTGAGCCTGGGGCGGATGCTGCACAGCGTCTTACATGAATCGCCGATCGGCGGTAATGTCGGCGGCTGCGCCCCGGAACCCACTGGCGGCCGCCTGCGCTGCCCCCGGGCAGCATCGCGAGCGGCCCGTACACAAGGAGATCCATGAAAGCCGCTGTCCTGCATCAACCCAAGTCCCCGCTGGTGATCGAAGACGTCGCAATCGGCAAGCCCGGCCCGCATGAAGTACTGGTGCGTACCGCTGCCGTTGGCGTGTGCCATTCCGACCTGCATTTCCTCGATGGCGCCTACCCGTACCCGATGCCCGCCGTGCTCGGGCACGAAGCCGCCGGCGTGGTGGAGCAGGTCGGCGAGCTGGTGCGCACGGTCCGGCCCGGCGATCACGTGATCACGTGCCTGTCGGCCTACTGCGGTCATTGCGAGCACTGCCTGACGGGGCACCTGTCGCCTGTGCACCGAGCCCGATACGCGCCGCGGAGAAAGCGAAGCGCCGCGCCTGGCCGCGCACCGCGGCGGCGTGATGAACCAGTTCCTCAATCTTTCCGCGTTCGCGGAACAAATGCTTGTGCACGAACACGCGCTGGTGGCGATTCGCCGCGACATGCCGCTGGATCGCGCCGCGCTGATCGGCTGCGCGGTCACCACCGGCTTCGGCGCGGTGGTGCATACCGCGCGCGTGCAGCCCGGCGAAACCGTGGCCGTCATTGGCTGCGGCGGCATCGGGCTGGCCACCATCAATGGCGCCGCCATTGCGGGTGCGGGGCGCATCATCGCCATTGACCGCGTGCCGGGAAAGCTGGCGCTGGCGCGACAGTTCGGGGCGACCGACGTCGTCGAGGCCGGCGAGGATACGGTGGAAGCGGTACGCGCGCTGACCGGTGGGGGCGTTCACCACGCGTTCGAGGCCATCGGCCTCAAGCAGACCGCCGAGCAGGCCTTCGCCATGCTGCGCCGTGGCGGCACGGCGACGGTGATCGGCATGATCGCGCCGGGGGTGAAGATCGAGCTCAAGGGCAGCGACTTCCTTTCTGAGAAGAAGATCCAGGGTTCTCTGATGGGATCCAACCGTTTCCCGGTGGATATGCCGCGCATGGTCGATTTCTACATGGCGGGGCGGCTCAAGCTGGACGAGCTGATTTCGCGGCGCCTGCCACTGGAAGGCATCAACGGCGCGTTCGATGAACTGCGCCGCGGGGAACTGGCCCGGTCGGTGGCGGTGTTCGGGGACTGAGCGATCCGGGGCAGGCCGGCTTCACGCCTGCACCGCCTCCCGCTTCCTGCCCGCCGGCCGCCTCGTTTCAGGCACTCCCAGCGTCTGCTCCAGCACGTCCAGGAACACGCGCACGCTGGCCGGCATCAGCTTGCGCGCCGGCATCAGCACGTAGACCTTCAGCGGTGACGACGCATAGGCTGGCAGCACGCGCACGAGCTGCCCCTGCTGGACCTGCTCGTGCACGAAGCGCGGCGACAGGCGCGCCACGCCCAGGCCGTCGATGGCGGCCTTCAGGCGCAGCTCGGCGTTATGCGTGCAGATGCGCGGCTCGACATCCAGGCGCGCGGTTTCCACATCGTCGCGCAGGAATTCCCAGAAGTGATCGTCGGCATTGCCGAGCGTGGGCCAGCCGGTCAGGTCCTGCGGGGTGCGCGGCAGGCCGCGGTCGCGGATCAGGGAAGGCGCGGCATAGAAGCCGCGCTCGATCAGCACGACCCGCTTGCTGGCGAACGAGGTGTCCTGCAGCCGGGTGTTGGTCATGACAAAAGCCAGGTCGTAGCCGTGGCGGATCAGGTCGGGCTGGTCCCAGCTCACATCCACATGGACGCGCAGGCGCGGATGCAGCCGCATCAGGCGGCTGAGCCCTTCGGACAGGTGCTGCGACCCGACTTCGTACGGCGTGGAGATGCGCAGCACGCCGCAGACTTCATCACTGACCGACGCCGCTTCCGCGCTGATCTCATGCAGCTCGGCGAACAGCGGCGCCACGCGGTCATAGAGCCGCTGGCCGCGCTCGGTCACGCGCACGCGCCGCGTGGTCCGTTCGAACAGCCGCACGCCAAGCTGGCTCTCCAGCCGCGCCACCGCCGCGCTGGCCGATGACTTGGGCACGTCGGCCAGTTCCGCCCCCTGGGTAAAGCCGCCGCCTTCCACAACGCGGCAGAATATCTCCCAATCCTTCCATTCGATCGTCTTCATGCGGTGCCCCGGCGTCAGCAGCGCCCCCGGATGAATTGCTGGCCAGCGGAAATGGCAGAAAGGGGCGCTTGCGGCCAGATTGTCCCACAGCGTGGACAATGGCGCTGCGCCGCTTGCGCAATGAGCGCCTGGCCGATATCGGTCAGGCAGGCGCGCCGGACAGCCGCTTCAGTAGGGCTGGTCGCCAGGACGGATACTGAAGCCGAGTGTATCGGCGATATCCGTCATCTCTTCATCGTCCTCGCTACGCGTGATCCAGCCGCCGTAGGCATCACCCTCCGTGTCCCAGTTCCACAGCGTGTAGCCGGCCACGCGCAGTTGCCGGTGGGCCAGCTCCATCAGTTCGGGCACGCTGGTGCTATCCAGGAAGCTCTCATCCTCGGGGTCTTCGCTGCCCCAGTCGATTTCGAGGTCCAGGCGCTCGCAAAGCTGGTTCATGCAGCCGATGAAGGACTGGCAGTCCTTCCAGTCGACGAAGAAGCCCGACTGCCAGTCGATCACCTCGCGGATCACCCATAGCAGCTCCTGGCCCTCGGTGTCGTCGTCTTCGGCATCCAGCAGCGCGTCTTCGAACAGCGCGGCCTGCGCTTCGGTCTGCGCGATATCGCCAAGGTTGATCAGTGCGAAAAAGCGGTGGAGCGCGTCCTGTTTATCTTCGTCCAGTGGTGTGACCATTTTCTGTTTCCTTGTTTGATTCTTGCCATTCAGGCGGCAATGCCGACGATCTCGCGCTGGCCGCGCGGCGTGACCCGCAGCGCGCGCGATGTCGGCGTGGCCTCCACCCAGCCGCGCTGCAGCAGGCTGCCGAGCAGCGCGGCACCGAGCGCGCCGCCAAGGTGGGGCTTGCGCTCGCTCCAGTCGGGGCAGGTGCAGGCGAACTGGCGCCGCTTGCGGCGTGCCGCTGCCACGTCGATGCCTAGCCGCGACATGGCTTGCGCGCCATCGCCGCTCAGGTCCACGGCATTGCCGTCGACCAGCAGCCAGCCCGCGCGCGTCATGCGATCGAACAGCGCCACTGCGAGTTCGCCGGCGAGGTGATCGTAGCAGGTGCGTGCCTGCCTCAGCGCGGGCGGCGCCGTACGCGACACCGGCACATCGCGCAGCCGCGGCGGAGGGCTCGCCAGCGAGGCCGAGGCCAGCGCCTCGATGGCGACGCCGATCTCGGGCGCGGCCAGCCGGTAGTAGCGATTGCGTCCGCGCGTCTCAACGGCCAGCAGCCCGCCTTCACTGAGCCGGGTCAGATGTCCGCTCGCGGACGAGGCGGACAGGCCCGCAATCAGTGCCAGTTCGCCAGCCGGGCGTGCGCTGCCGTCCATCAGCGCCCACAGCATTGCCGCGCGGCCAGGGTCGGCCAGCAGGCCGGCCAGCTGGCTGATGCCCGGGTTGTATTCCATGATTCAGCATGAGGTGAAGGATGGAATGGAGTATAGGCGTCTTTTCAATGATGATCGGTCGCACGCAAGTGTCTCCCTGTGCAACCAGATGGATCGCCGAGCCCCACGAAGCTTAGCGATTCTCCGCTGGGCTCTGCTTTGACAAATTCGGCTTCCTGGATCATGGATTGGAGGAGCAACTCCAATGGAGCACAGGAAACCTTGAAGATGCCGTGATAAGGGTGTGTTAATTCCAGGATGAGAAAGCTGGCACTGGCTATAGCGATAGCGCCTAGCAGCATAAAGATCAACGCGACCATATGTCCGCCGCTGAAGCTTCCATAGAGAAAGAACAGCAGGCACGCCCATCCAAATACAATGACAAGCAGCAAAGCTGGAACTTGATTCGAGAGACTGCGAACAATATTGGATTGGACGCTGACAAAATTGCTGGAATAGTCGCGAAGTGCTTTTATGTCATCGCGACTCATGTTCTTGAATCCGACCGAGATATCGTTTATCTCAAGCAGTTTTCCGACATCCTCTGATACTTGATTGTAGGTGATCTGACCACCATGCCTGTGACCATTCTTTGGCCAATAGCGGCCCAGAAGGTCGACAACGAGCTCACGCAATATCATTCTGGGACGTGCTGACACGTCAGGGAAGTGCTTTAGCAAAAGATCGATATTGGCTATTGCGCTGACGAGCGAGTTCAGATCCGCCTGGTGGTTGTTGAATGCGGCATAAGAGGAAGATACAAGCAGACCAAGAACAATGGCGAATAGCGTTCCAATCAATGATGAGATTGACCTGATTGCGTCTATCGAAAGGTCAATATCTATCGGGAACAGTGTGTGCGCATAAACGCCTGCAATTGCACAGAAGAAATTAATCAGGGCAATAGCGAAACAGCGTCGGAAGATACTCATCAAATTCGTCCACTATCTTACTGGTATAAAGTGAAAGCGCGATCACACCGCCAGTGACCTGTTTGGCCTTGGGGGAAGTGCGGCAGCTCAGAGGTCATCCCGACCCCGTGAGACGCGGGGGTGGCCGCACCGGAGTAAGTGCGTATTGCGGCATACCCGCGACGCCGGCCGCTTCGCACCGACGCTTTGCTTTATATAATACACCAAACGTCATGATGACAAACTAGTCAGTTTGTAGCAGAATGCCGGGATGTTGAAAAATTCGAGTGGGCTTGCTCACGGCTTGCCTTCTGCACCCGCGCCCATGACCATTCCCGGACACTCCGTGCATCAGAACCGCATCCGGCTGCGAGCCCGACGACAAGGCTCGCAACGGCTGGTCGCCTGTGAGTACTGCGACGCTCTCCATACGCGCGTGGCGCTGAAGCCGGGCGAACGTGCGGCGTGCGTTCGCTGTGGCGGTGCGCTATATCGCGACGGCTCCCGTATCTATCGGCGCCTGCTGCCGCTCGTGGTGACCGCCCTGATCCTGTTTCTGATCTCGAACGCATGCCCGATTGTGGTGATGGAACTCAAGGGGGCGCGCACCGAGACGACACTATGGGGCGCAGTACAGGCACTCTGCGCGGACGACATGGCGATAGTGGCGATGCTTGTGTTCGCCACGACGATCCTGCTTCCGTTGGTCGAGTTGCTCCTGATGTGCTACCTGCTTGTGCCGATGGCGCGACAGCGCAAGCCCGCCGGCTTCGAGCGCATTGTGCGTGGTATCCGCCAGACGCGTCCGTGGGGAATGATCGAAGTGTTCATGATCGGTGTGCTGGTCACCGTGGTGAAGCTCTCCACCATTGCGCAGGTACTGCCGGGTGTGGCCCTCTGGTCGTTCGGCGCGCTTGTTGCCGTGCTTGCCGCCATCCTGTCCTTTGACCCGCGCGAATTGTGGCACCACCTCGACGCGCACGGTACCTACGATGTGCCGCCCTCCCGGCCGGATGCCGCATCATGAACGCGATTCAATCGCCTCACGCTACCGCCACATCGTGCGGACTGCTGTCATGCCACGCTTGCGACCTGCTCAGTCCAATGGCGCTTGAGGGCGAACCGTGTCCGCGCTGTGGCGCCGTACTGCATCATCGGAAGCCGGGCGGCGTGACGCGCGCCTGGGCCTTCCTGCTGGCTGCCTACTTGCTGTATATCCCCGCCAATCTGCTGCCGATCATGGTGACGCAGTCGATTTTCGGCACACAGCGCGACACCATCATGTCCGGCGTGGTCTATCTGTGGCTGTCCGGTTCGCACATGCTGGCCCTCGTGGTGCTGATCGCCAGCGTTATCGTACCGCTGGTCAAGATGGTGATCCTGACGCTGTTGCTGCTATCGGTTCGCCGCAAATCGAGCTGGCGCATCCGCGAGCAGACCCGGCTCTATGCACTCGTCGAAATCATCGGCCGGTGGTCCATGCTTGACATTTTCGTGGTGGCGCTGCTGGCCTCGCTGGTGCGGGTCGGGACTCTGGCCACGATCGCGCCAGGGGGCGGGGCCGTCGCCTTTGCCTCGGTCGTAGTACTGACCATGCTGTCGTCACTGAGCTTCGATCCCCGCTTGTTGTGGGATGCACTCGAGACGTCGCCGTCTACCATCCAATATCCGCACACCGACTATGCCGGAACACACTGATCGTCTCCTGCCCGCGGGCCTGCCGCAGCCTGAACGCAAGCCTCCTGCGCGTTGGCTACCTTCCATCGTCTGGCTGATCCCCATCGTTGCGGCGGTGGTCGGGCTTTCGCTGCTCGTCAGCGCACTTGTTTCGCGCGGGCCCGAGATCACTGTCACCTTTCGTACTGCCGAAGGCCTGACTCCCGGAAAAACACCAGTGCGCTACAAGGACCTCGATATCGGCGTAGTCAAGTCGGCGCGGCTGGCAGCGGACCGCTCTCACGTGATCGCGACAGTTGCTCTCACCAAGGATGCCAAGAGCTTCGCCGTCGCCGACACACGTTTCTGGGTGGTTCGGCCGCGCTTTGCCATCAGCGGCGTGTCCGGTCTGGAGACGCTGCTGTCCGGCGCATACATCGGAGTGGATGCGGGCAGGTCTACCGAGACGTCCCACAAGTTCACCGGGCTCGAAGCTCCGCCCGTTATCACCACGGACTCCTCGGGCAGGCAGTTCGTGCTCCGTGCGCAAGACCTGGGCTCGCTCGATATCGGCTCGCCGCTCTTCTTTCGTCGCGTGCAGGTCGGCCATGTCGTGGCGTATCAGCTCGAGCCGAACGGCCACGACATCACGCTGCGGGTCTTCGTCAACAAGCCATATGACAAGCTTGTCACCGCCGATACGCGCTTCTGGCACGCCAGCGGGGTCGACCTCAAGCTCGACGCGAACGGGCTGAAGTTGTCCACCCAGTCGCTTGTCACCGTGATGCTTGGCGGCGTCGCGTTCCAGGCGCCGGAGCATTCGACCGTGCGAACCTCGGCCGCGGAGAACACCGAGTTCCTCCTGGCGGCAGATCAGTCCGAAGCCATGAAGGAACCGGAGGAACTTGCCCCGGCGCTGGCTGTGCTCAACTTCGACCAGTCCGTGCGCGGACTGTCTCCAGGTGCGCCGGTCGATTTCCGTGGCGTAACGGTTGGGCAGGTACGCTCGATCGGGATCGAATACCAGAGTGACAAGAAGGCTTTCCGCATGCCCGTCGTGGTGGAGCTATATCCGTCTCGCATGGGTCTTCACGAGAAGGATGTGGCTGACGACATGCGCAAACGCGCCATCGTGCAAAGCCTGGTACAGCGTGGCATGCGGGCGCAGCTGCGCACCGGCAACCTGCTGACCGGCCAGCTGTTTGTGGCGCTCGATTTCTTCCCGAAGGCGTCTTTGCCGACTGATCTGGATCTGAACGCATCGCTGCCTGAACTCCCGACCACACCCGGTGCCTTCGACGAGCTGCAAGCGAAGCTTGGCGACATCGTGACCAAGATGGGCAAGGTGCCGTTCGACCAGATTGGACAGGACGCCCGTACGGCGATGGTGTCCATGAACAAGATGCTCGTCAACGCGGACAAGCTGGTGACACAGGTCAATGGCGACGTGGCTCCACAGGTGCTCGCCGCGCTGCACGATGCGCGCCGTACGCTCGCCACGGCCAATGAAGCGCTGGGGCCGGACGCCTCACTGCAGCAGGATACGCGACGAATGATGCAGGAACTCACCCGAACGGCGGCTTCGCTGCGCATGCTCACCGACTATCTCGAGCAGCATCCGGAAGCACTACTGAGCGGAAAAAGGGAAGAGAAATGATGAAACGTCTGACGAAACAGGTCCCACTGGCCGTTGCGGCCGCCGCCTTGATGAACGGCTGCGCCTCTCCTGAGCCACGCTACTACACGCTGGCCACGGATTCCACGAACGCCGCGACGGCCGTGGGCAGGCGAGACAGTCGGACGGAATATCCGCTATGGATCGAGGTCAGGCCGGTACGGGTGCCGGAACGCCTGAACCGGACTCAGCTGGTGGTGCGTGACGGTAGCACTGGTGGCGTCAAGCTGTTCGACACATCGCGCTGGACGTCACCATTGCCGGATGAACTACGTGATGCGTTGTCACAGCGACTTCAATCGACCCTTGATGCGGTGGATGTCTACCAGCAGGGCGTGTCCGCGACGCAACCAGCGTTCCGCGTGGCAACGGAAGTGGTCAGCCTTGATGCCGAAGTGGGTAAGCGTGCCGCGGCAACGATCACTTGGACCGTGCGGCGACTGCCGGACGGTAAGGTCCTGAGCGGCCGCACCGAAGCAGAAGCGCCCGCTCCGGGGCAGCTCGATGGCGTGGTACAGGCATATCGCCAGATCCTCGCCGCGACTGCAGCCGATATAGCAGCCGGCGTGCAATCCTTTGCCCGCTAGTCGTGAATCGCCTGCAAGAGGTCACTGAGCATGGCAGTTTCACGTGATCAAGCCATTCTGGCGGAGATGGCTTGATCACTGTCATCGTTTTTCACCGTCTCCTTTGGATCCATGAAGCGGTTGCTTTCAGGCTACGAGCAAATCGTCGATCTTTCGCTGGGCCTGTTCGATAGCGACCTGCCTCTGCTCGGCTCCGACCGACACCCCTTCGGCGGCAACGACTTCGAGCCGGGATATGCCAACGAAGGAGAATACGCTTCGCAGATAGGCTTCTGCGTGCTCCAGCGCAGCGTTGGGCGAACCTGTTCCGTAGAATCCGCCTCGGGCGATAGCCAGCACGATGCGCTTATCGCCGGCGAGTCCTTCCGGTCCTCCGGCCGTATAGCGAAAGGTCTTTCCCGCAACGGCAATGCGGTCAATCCAGGCCTTCAGCTGGCTGGCGATACCGAAGTTGTAGAACGCGACACCAATGACAACAATGTCCGCCGCCAAGAATTCTTCGAGGATGGTGCGTCCCAGCTCAATATCTTGCAGAAGCTCTGCGTTGTTCGCCGATGCAGGATCCAGGGACGCAGCCAGATATGCGCCGGACAAGTGTGGAATGGTTGTGGTGGCGAGGTCACGGTATATGACATCGGCCTGCGGATGCGCGGTCTTGAACCTGCGGACAATGGCGGCCGACAAGGTACGGCTGACGGAATTGCCTCCGAGAATGCTGGAGTCAATGTGAAGAAGCTTCGTGGTCACTCGGGAATCTCCAATGTAGGGACTGACCGTCGCGTCGTCGAACCATCGAAATTCAATGGGTGCGATTGCGTGATGGCTTGCACCCAACTTACCTAGCTTTCGAATCCGCTACAAGGAGGCACACCGATGTTACCTGCAACCAGCGCGGACACCTTGCCCCGCATTCCGGACACGGGGACGGAGCTTCCCGCAGCCTGTCAGCGAGCGGGTGCGCTCCTCGCCCGCATCGGCGACAAGTGGAGCGTCCTGATCCTCATGCGCCTGGCCCCCGGCAAAATGCGATACAACGAATTGAGGCGCCAGATTGGCGGTATCTCGCAGCGGATGCTGACACTGACGCTACGGGGATTGGAACGAGATGGACTCGTTACGCGGACCGTATATGGTACGGTCCCGCCTCGCGTCGATTATGGGTTGACCTCGCTCGGTCACTCGCTAAGGAGACCCTTGGAGGAGCTTGGCCTTTGGGCCGTTGCGCATCTCTCGGACATTGAACAGGCGAGGCACGAGTTTGACCTCCGTAGCCATGCGAATCCGGAATATGCAGGCGGCGGCTGAGGATTCCAATGGCCTGCTCCATCAACACGGGCAGCTTGGCCATCCGCCATCGGCCGTCACTTTGGCGAGCGCGGCATTGAGGGCGCGGGTGAAATCCACCTCGCCCTCGCTGGCGGCGTAGCCGGACTCGCGAATGGCGGCAATTCGGCCATCAGCCGTTGGGCTCCGCCTGGGTCGCACAGTCAGAACTTGTGCCGCATCCCCACAACGGCGGTGACCTGACTTTTCGTCGACGATGGGGCCAGGGTGTAGATCTGCGCGAACTTTGCGTCTCCCGCGGCGCGCTGGTAAATGCCGACCAGGAAGAGGTCGGTGCGCTTGCTCAGGAAATAGTCAGCGCCAAGGTTCACCTGGTGCCACTGCGGCATGGTGCCCGTCGGCTGATATTCACCCCAGGTGAATATGTAGGCCGCCCCGAGCAGCAGGTTGGGCGTGATGTAGTCAGTCAGGGAAAACTCGGCATTGTTCAGCGTCAGGTGCGTATTGTCGAGGTAGTCGAATCGGACATTGGTGTAAAGCAGTGAAGTCCCCACCTTCCCGAACTGATAGGCCCCGCCGGTGCCAAAGATTCGCTGATGATTGACCTTTGCACCATTGGTCGGGCTGGTGACGAACGGCGAGCTGAATCCGTAATCTCCCACTACCGCGCCGGACTGATTGCTGGCGGCATTGGGTGTGTTCAGCTCTTCGTACGCCATGCCAAGCGACAAATCGCCTGCCTTGTACGATGCGCCGAAGCTGAACGCATTGTTCGACTTGAAGTTGCCCGGCTGCTCGCCAAGGCTGAGCATGCCGGAAACCTGGAAGCCGCCGTATGACGGGCTCTTGTAGGCGATCGTATTGTTGACGCGAAAGGTATTGAAGACGTTGTCGCTATCACCGATGTGCGTGCCAAACGCGGCGAACTGTGTCCCCGACTCATAGGGCCACAAGGTAGCCGCCGGCAGATCGTACTGGCGGCCCAGCGTGACGGTACCCAGTTCAGGCGATTGCAGACCGATGAAGGCCTGTCGGCCGAACAGGCGACCGCCTTGGGAAAGGGTGCCCGTATCAATGGCAAAGCCACCTTCCAGGGTGAAGAAGGCGATGTTGCCGCCGCCAAGTTCTTCCGTGCCTCGCATCCCCCAGCGTGGCGTCTGCATCGGCCCGTTCGGCATCTGCACCTGGGAATGGCCGTTCTGGTTATTGGCATAGAGGATGCCAGTGGAAATTAACCCGTACAAGTTCACGCCGGCTTCAGCCCGCGCTGCCGAGCAGCCCAGCAGGAGTGAGGTGGCGAGGATGACAGTTCGCTTCATGGTTACCTTTTCTTCTGTGAAAAACGGTTGAACACGCTTCTCCCGTGCGCCGCGGCGCATGGGTTCTGCGTAGTGGAAGCTGAGCTGGGAGGGGAGTCGTCTGCGGCGAGTGACTAGCCCGCAGTATTCACAGGGGGAAGCGGCACCGGTCCGGCGCCTGCGCGACAGGTTTGCTGGGGCCGACGATCGTCTTGATCCTGGCACGGATGCAGCTCCCGTACCGATGCGTGATGCCCGTTCGGGCGCGTGGGTCTTTTTGATGGCCAGTGTGCATGCCTGTTTCCTCTGAATCTCTTATCGATGAGATTTGGACGGATTCTCCGCGCGGAATCTGTCTTGTGGGAAGCATCGTTTTTGACGAGGCCCGAGCGAATTTATTGCGCGGGAGTACCTCGGCAGCGCTGATTTTTGCACCGGCACGAGGCATGGATGGCACCGTCCATGGGAGCCTTCGCACCATTGTCGCGCGATCTAATTTTGGCATCGCCATTGCTCTAATAATGATTCTTGTTAGAGCACTAGGCGGCCATCAGAATAGGCCCGTCGCAGCAATGTCTCGCGAACGCGGCAGGGAAAATTGATACGCAATTCAAGGAGATGAGATGGCAGTTCCAGAGAATCCACAGCGCCGACGCGTGATCCAGACAGCGTTCTTGGCCGGCGGGCTGGCTGCTTCCGGCACAATGCTGTCGGTGCGCGCCCTTGCCGCCGACAAGGCGGCTGTCAGCATGCAACTGGGCTGGGTACCGGGCGGCAATCAGGTAGGTGAAGTCGTGGCAAAGCGACTCGGTTACTACGAACAGGAAGGTATTGATTTCAGCATCATGCCGGGCGGGCCGAATATCGATGGCGTTGCCATCGTGGCCTCCGGCCGGGGCGAGGTCGGGCAGATCTCGTCGAGTCCGTCGATCATGCTGGCAGTGTCGGAAGGCCTGCCCGTCAAATGCTTCGCGGTGGGCCTGCAGCAGCATCCCTACGCTTTCTTTTCGCTGAAGAAGTCACCCATTCGCACGCCGCAGGACATGATCGGCAAGCGAATCGGCATCCAAGCAACCGGTATGGTGCTGCTCAAAGCCCTGCTGGCCAAGCACAAGATTCCCGAAAGCCAGGTCAACATCGTGCCGGTCGGCGTCGACATGATGCCGCTACTGAGCGGGCGCGTGGATGCTGTCACCGGCTGGCAGACCAACGTTTCGGCGCTCAAGACACTGGGTGCGGACCGCGTCGAGCTGAGCCTGTGGGATTCCGGGGTGCGGCTCTATGCGCTGCCTTACTACGCCCATACCGACACGCTGCGCAAGCATCCCGAAGTGCTGCAGCGCTTCCTGCGCGCGACCGCGCGTGGCTGGATTCAGGCCCACAAGAACCGCGATCAGGCCACTGACCTTCTGGTCAGGGAATTTCCCACACTGAACCGCGCCGATGAGCGTGCGGCGATCGACACGTTCATGAACTACGCCTTTCAAAAAGAGGGAAGCACGCACGGATGGGGCAGCATGGACGCGGCAGTGTGGCAGGAGCAGATCTCGCTTTACGCCCAGCTTGGCCAGTTCCGCGCGCGCACGCCCAAAGTTGAGGACGTCATGACCATGGACGTCCTGAAAGCCACGCAATCCGCCAGAGTCATAGCCTGAACGATGCAAGCGATCCTACCGGAGACCGTCGGCGCGGCGCGCGCCGTCAACACCCCGCTCGTGCGCGACACAGATGCGGGACTCTCAATCCAGTGCCGTAACGTCAACGTCCGCTTCTTTACCGACCGGCGCAGCACGACTGCCATCGAGGGCCTGAGCCTCGACGTGGCCAGGGGCGAGTTCCTGACCCTGCTCGGCCCGTCGGGGTGCGGCAAGTCCACCTTCCTGCGTGTTATCGCCGACCTGGTCAAGCCCAGCCGTGGTCAGATTCGCGTGCTCGACGAAACGCCGGCCGTGGCACGCGCCAGGCGCGATATCGGATTCGTGTTCCAGGACGCCGCACTGCTGCCGTGGCGCACGGCGCTGCAGAATGTGGAGCTGCCCCTGGAGGTCGCCAAGGGCAAGTCCCGCGCGGGCAAGGCTACGCCGCGCGAATTGCTGGAACTGGTTGGCCTCAAGGGACGTGAAGACGCCTATCCACACGAGATGTCGGGTGGCATGCGGCAGCGAGTGGCGATCGCACGCGCGCTTGTCAGCGACCCCCGCATCCTGTTGATGGACGAACCCTTCGGCGCCCTTGACGAGATCACCCGCGACCGCCTGAACGAGGAACTGCGCCGCGTCTGGCGCGAGCTGGGCCTGACCATCCTGTTCGTCACGCACAGCATCTATGAGGCCGCCTTCCTCGGCCAGCGTGTGCTGCTGCTTGCGGCCAATCCTGGCCGGGTCAGGGAAATCGTGCCGGTCACGCTGACCGAGGACCGCACCCTCGACATTCGCGAGACAACCGAGTTCGTACAACTATCCGCCCATTTGCGGCGCGTGCTGGAGACCTGCTGATGAGTGCCACGGAAATGAAGGTGGGCCTGGCCGCCACCGGAGCGGACCCCGAAGCCGACGCCTACCGCGCCAGTCGCCGCCGGCGCCTGTGGCGTGCGCGGGCGCTGCCCGCACTCGGCATTGCCGCGTTGGCATTCACGTGGTGGGTAGTGGTCGCGGGCTTCGACATCAAGCCTTTCATCGCCCCTTCGCCCGGCCTGGTGCTGCAGACGCTGTTCGACAAGCGCGACATCCTGCTGCAGAACCTCATTCCGACCGCAACCGAAGCCGTGGGTGGCTTCCTGCTGGGCAACCTGATGGCCATCGTGCTGGCAACGGTGTTCGTCCACAACCGGACTTTGCAGGATATCTTCTACCCGGTCGCCGTGATGATCAATTCGATCCCGGTGGTGGCCAAAGCGCCGATCCTGGTGCTGATCATGGGCAATGGCATCGCGCCCAAGATCACCATTGCCGCCATCGTGTGCTTCTTCCCCACCCTAGTGAACATGGTACGCGGGCTGGAGGCGGTCAACCCGCAGTCGCTCGAACTGATGCGGGTCCTTTCCGCCAGCAAGCGCGAGATCTTCTTCAAGCTGCGCCTGTTCAATTCTCTGCCATACCTGTTTTCGGCGCTGCGCATCGCGGCTTCTATGTCGGTCATCGGCGCCGTGGTGGGTGAGTGGATCGGCGCCACCGAAGGCATCGGCGCCATGATCATCCAGGCCACCTACGCGTTTGACTCCGCTTTGCTGTACGCGGCCATCCTCATGAGCGCGGCCCTGTCCGGCATGTTCTTTCTCGTCATCGCGGCGCTTGAGCGCCGGATCATCAAATGGCAACCGGCGAGTGCCCACTGAGCGCCCGCCGGGCATCGCCCGACAACAACGATTCCAAGGACAAGCATGAACAAAATCAATGACTGGATCCGCCAGCCCGCCAGGGATGTGCGCGTGGCGGCGCAGGCCAATGTGGTGGTGGTGGGTGGCGGCCCTGCCGGCCTGTCCGCCGCGCTGGCGGCGGCGCGCAACGGTGCACGCACCATCCTGCTGGAGCGCTACAACCATCTGGGCGGACTGGCGTCGGGCGGCATGGTGCTGGTGCTTGACGATATGTGGGACAGCCACCTGCAGGAAATCTCGGTACGCGGCAACTGCATGACCATGATCGAACGCATGGCTGCCGTGGGTCTGGCGCGCTTTCCGCGCGCCGACGAGTGGGGTGACGACCCCGCGGCCTACCGGCGCTGGGGGCGCTGGGGCACCTTTGACTTCCACAGCCAGAAGACGCCCCACCCGATCTGCTTTGCCGCGGCCTTTGATCCCGACGCCTACAAGCGCGTGGCGCTGGAGATGGTGCAGGAAGCCGGCATCGAGCTGCGCCTGCATTCCTGGTTCTCGCAGACGCTGGTGGAAGACGGCAAGGTCAGGGGCGTGATCTGCGAGACCAAGAGCGGCCGTGAAGCGATCCTCGCCGACGTGGTGATCGACACCACCGGCGACCTCGATGTCGCCGCCTCCGCCGGCGCGCCGCATATCGGCGGCAGCTATATCACCACCACCGTGTTCCGCCTTGGCGGCGTCGACACGGAAGCAGCCGAGCGCTTCGAGCGCGAGGAGCCGGAAACCTACGCCGAGCTCGACCGCCAGGTCAAGCGGGTGCTGGGCGGTTCCTGGGGCCTGTGGTGGCTGAAAACCCCGCTGCCCGGCGTGGTGTGGTGCAACTGCCCGCATATGGCCGGCATCGACGGCCTCAAGGCGGAAGACCTGACGCGTGCGGAGATCCAGGGCCGCAAGCATATCCACGCGGTGGTCGATTTCGTGCGCGAGAAGATGCCCGGCTTCGAGCAGTGCTATGTCATCGACGTGGCGCCGCAGACCGGCGTGCGCCAGACCCGCCTGCTCGACGGCGAGTACGTGATGTCCAAGGAAGACGTGGCCCAGCGCGCGCGCTTTGACGACAGCATCGCGCGCGGCCGCGATTACTACATGCCTTATCGCGTGCTGCTGCCCAAGCAGGTCGATAACCTGCTGGTGGCAGGGCGCCACTATTCCGCCACCTCCCAGGCGCAAAAGATCTCGCGCGAGATCCCGCCTTGCATGGCCATGGGCGAAGCCGCCGGCGTGGCCGCCGCGCTGGCGCTGAATGCCGGGGTCTCGGTGCGCGACGTGGATGTGCGCGCGGTACAGAAGACGCTTCGCACGCAAGGCGCAGACCCCGGTGACCAGACCGGACGCAATGCCGATGTTCCGGCGCTGGCGGCTTATGTGCAGGCGGAGGCAGCATGACCACGCAAGCCATGCAAAGGAATCTCCCGCTCAGCGGCGTCCGCGTGATCGACTTCACCCAGGTCATGATGGGGCCGGTCTGCACGCAGACCCTGGCTGACTATGGCGCGGATGTCATCAAGATCGAACGCGAGGGGGCCGGGGATCTCAGCCGGTCCACCTTCGAGCCGGTTGCGGGCACCGACAACCCGATCTTCTGCAGCCTGAACCGCAACAAGCGCAGCGTCGCGCTGAACCTGCGCGATCCGAACGCGATGGACCAGGTCAAGGCACTGATTGCCGGCGCCGACGTGGTGGTCAACAATTTCCGCGCGGGCGTGATGGAGCGCATGGGCCTGTCCTATGAGGCATGCCGCGAGATGAATCCCCGGATCATCTATGCGGTGGGCACCGGCTTTGGCGAAAGCGGGCCCTATGCGCACAAGGGCGGCCAGGACGTTCTTGCGCAAGCCATCACGGGCTTGATGGCGCGCCGTGCCGACGAGTCGCTACCGGTTTCGGTCTACCCGACCGCGCTGGCCGACTATTCCGCGGGCATGCACATGGTCCAGGGGGTGCTGCTGGCGCTGCTGGACCGGGTCCGCACCGGCGAAGGGCAGAAGATCAGCGTCTCGCTGTACAACTCGATGCTCGCCATGCAGATGCAGGAGGCGGCCATGATCATGATGGAGGACTCGGAGGTCAACTGGGCGGCCATGCCACTATCGGGGGCGTTTGAGGCCACGAACGGACCGCTGGTGATGGTCGGCGCCTTCAAGGAGAACCCGTTGCGCGATATCTGTGCAGCGCTGGAACTCGAAGACCTCTCGGCCGATCCCCGTTACAGCGACCTCGGCCAGCAGTTCCTGAACAAGGCCACGTTGCAGGCCACCCTGCGCGAGCGCTTTGCCAGCAATACGCGCGAGCACTGGCTGGCCCGGCTGGAAGCGCAGGACATCCTGTGCGCTCCGGTGCGCGACCTGCGCGAGGCGCTGGTCGATCCCCAGACCCACCACAACGGGATGCTGCTGGAAGGGCAGGGCGAAGGCCAGCAGGTCCGGTTCATCAACAGCCCGATCAGCATGTCGGGCGCACGCGTGACGCTGCGCCGCGCGCCCCCCCGGCTTGGCCAGCACAACCAGGAAGTACTGGCGGAGTTGGCCGGCCACGCCGGCACGCCGGTGGCGACGGAAACGGAGGCATCATGAGCGTCAGTCTGCAAGTCGGGAACTATGTCGCAACGGTCACGCTGTCGCGCCCGGACGTCCTGAACGCTGTCGACCTCGCTACCGAAGCCGAACTGCAGGCCATCTGGACCGAACTCGAGCGTCGCGACGATGTGCGCGTGGTGGTGCTGACCGGCGCCGGGGAGCGCGCGTTCTGCGTGGGCGCGGACCTGAAGAATCCCGCTACCACGGGCCTCGAATACTGGGGCGCTTCGCGTCCCGGTGGCTTCGGCGGGATTGCGCTGCGGGAATCGCTGAACCTGCCGGTCATCGCGCGCGTCAACGGCTTTGCGCTGGGTGGCGGCTTCGAGATGGTGCTGGGCTGCGATATCGTCGTGGCATGCGAGGAAGCGAGCTTCGGCTTGCCCGAAGCCCTGGTCGGGCGCATGCCGCTGGACGGTGGCATGACCCTGCTGCAGCGCCAGATTCCCTATCGCCAGGCCATGGCGATGCTGCTTACCGGCAAGCGCGTATCAGCGCGGGAAGCCGAGGGAATGGGGCTGATCAACGAAGTCGTGCCGCGCGCACAACTGGACGACGCGGTGCAACGCTGGATCGGTGCCTTGCTGGCGTGCGCACCGCTGTCTCAGCAGGCCATCAAGCAGGTCGTGCGCCGCACCGCCACGCTGTCGCCGTCCGATGCGCAGGCGCTGCGGCTGCCGGCGCTGGTCAGCGCCTTGCAGTCCGAAGACGCGCACGAGGGCGTGCTGGCCTTCCAGCAAAAACGCAAGCCTGTGTGGCGGGGTCGGTGATGGCCTACGTCATTGCTTCGGGCTGCATCGACATCAAGGACCGCGCCTGTGTCCAGTGCTGCCCGGTCGACTGCATCTACGAGGGTGGGCGTACCCTGTACATCCATCCGGACGAGTGCATCAGCTGCGGCATCTGCGTCTCGGTATGCCCGACCGAAGCGATCCACGCGGACA
This sequence comes from Cupriavidus sp. 22TCCZM01-5, assembly GCF_057798915.1. Classification (NCBI taxonomy): domain Bacteria; kingdom Pseudomonadati; phylum Pseudomonadota; class Betaproteobacteria; order Burkholderiales; family Burkholderiaceae; genus Cupriavidus; species Cupriavidus sp. 22TCCZM01-5. The sequence continues at coordinate 51,682 of NZ_JBYOJR010000032.1, read as the reverse complement.
ACGAACTGCCGGAAGCGGAGGCGGTCTTTGCCGCCGTCAACCGGGAGTTCTTCGGCCCGGCGGTCAGCGGCATCGGTTCGCCGGGCGGCGCCGACTACATCGGGCCGGTCGCGTGCGATCATCCCGTGGTGTCAGCGTATCCCACTGCAGTGCGGGCCTAGGCCCCCAGAAGGTCCCGGCGGAGACATTTGCCATGCATGCCAGCATCCTCAAGTACTTTGTCGAGGTGGCCCGCTGCGGATCGATCCGCAAGGCCGCGCAGAATCTCTATGTGGCTTCCAGTGCCGTCAACCGGCAGATCCTCAAGCTGGAAGCGGAGATGGGCACCGACCTCTTCGACCGGTTGCCCAACGGCATCCGGCTGAACGCCGCGGGCGAGCGCATGCTGCGGCATATCCGCGCGACGCTCAACGACTACCACCTGATGCGTGGCGAGCTGGATGAACTGAAGGACGAGCGCAAGGGCCACCTGACCATCGTCGCGATGGATTCGCTGTTCGTGGACTTCCTGCCCGCCGCGGTCGACGACTTCTCGGAAATGTATCCCGCCGTGACCTATGCGATTGCAGCAGTGACACCTTCCGAGGTCGCTGCCAAGGTCCTGGGCGGCGAATACGACGTCGGCGTGACGTTCATGTCGAAGCTGCCCGCCGGCCTGGAAATCGCCGCGCAGGTGGCATTGCCGCCGGGCGTGGTGATGGCTTCCTCGCACCCGCTTGCAAGGAAGGAGCGGCTGAGCTTTGCCGATTGCCGTGACCACGCGTTCCTTCGCCTGGAGGGGCCGTCGCCACTGCAAGGGGTGGTCTCGCCGCGCTTCGCCGAATTCTGGGACCTGGTGACGCCCAGCGTCGTCTGCAATTCGACCATCCTGCTCAAGCGCCTGGTGGCCTCGGGCCGCGGCATCTCCTTCTTCTCGAAGCTGGCCTTCGCTGACGAGATTGCGAGCGGCGAGGTGGTCTGGCGGCCCTTCGACGAGCCGAACATCAACGCACTGACCGTCGGCATCATTACGCCATGCCAGCGGGCGATGTCCAGCGTCGCAACGGAGTTCGTCAGGGGTCTCGTCCACCGGCTCAAGCAGGTGGAGCTGTCCCTGACGACCTGAGCGACCATCCCGTCTGCGGGATGTGGTCACTATCCAATCAACGGAAACTAATCAGTGAAAAGCCACTACATTGGCGGCCAATGGCACGACAGCACGGACGCCGCGATCAACCTCAATCCATCCGACACCAACGACGTCATCGACCACTACGCGCAGGCGAGCGCGGCGCAGGCCAGGGAAGCCATAGCCGCTGCCCGGCTCGCCGCGCCTGTGTGGGCGCGCAGCACGCCGCAGCAGCGCGCGGATGCGCTGGACCGAATCGGCAGTGAAATCCTGGCCCGGCGGAAGGAACTCGGCTGGCTGCTCGCGCGTGAGGAGGGCAAGACCCTGCCCGAAGGCATTGGCGAAGTCACGCGCGCAGGCAACATCTTCAAGTTCTTTGCCGGGGAGGCGCTGCGCTTGCGCGGCGACAAGCTCGGCTCGGTGCGGCCGGGTGTGGAAATCGAGGTGACACGCGAGCCCGTGGGTACGGTCGGGATTATCGCGCCCTGGAACTTCCCGATGGCCATTCCCGCGTGGAAGATCGCGCCGGCGCTGGCGTTTGGCAACACCGTGGTGTTCAAGCCGGCCGAGATCGTGCCTGGCTGCGCCTGGGCGTTGGCGGAGATCATCAGCCGCGCCGACTTGCCGCAAGGCACCTTCAACCTCGTCATGGGTCGCGGCGCCGAGGTCGGCCAGGTACTGCTGGACGACCCCCGTGTCGACGCCATTACCTTCACCGGGTCGGTGGCCACCGGGCGTCGCGTCGCCCAGGCGGCCGCGCAGCGCATGGCCAAGGTGCAACTCGAAATGGGCGGCAAGAACCCGATGGTGGTCCTCAATGATGCCGACCTCGACATCGCCGTGGACTGCGCGGTGCAGAGCGCATTCTTTTCCACCGGCCAGCGCTGCACGGCGTCGAGCCGGCTGATCGTAGAAGAGGGCGTCTATGCGGCGTTTGTCAGCAAGCTGCAGCGGCGCACCGAGGCCCTGAAGATCGGCCACGCGCTCGAAACCGGCACTGACATCGGACCGGTGGCGAGCGCCGAGCAGCTTGCCCAGGACCTGCGCTATATCGCCATTGGACAGGAGGAGGGCGCCCGCTTGTTGTGCGGCGGTGAACAGGTCGCGCGCGCGACGCCGGGCTATTACCTGACGCCGGCGGTCTTTGTCGACTGCAGCAACGAGATGCGCATCTGCCGCGAGGAAATCTTTGGGCCGGTCGCCACTGTGATCCCGGCCCGCGACTACGAGCATGCGCTTGCGCTCGCCAACGATACCGAGTTCGGTCTAGCTGCGGGCATCTGCTCGACCTCGCTCAAGCATGTGCAGCACTTCAAGCGGCACGCCCAGGCAGGCATGGTGATGGTCAATGTGCCGACGGCCGGGGTTGATTACCATGTGCCGTTCGGTGGCCGCAAGGCGTCCAGCCTGGGCACGCGGGAGCAAGGCAGCTATGCCGCCGAGTTCTATACGGCCGTTAAGACCGCGTATATTGCTGGCTAGAACCGCCGGGTGGGCTGCCGGCGCCAGCCCAGGTCATTGCTAAGTTTGAACGGCTCCATCCTCCGGCGAACTGCCTCGACTTCCCAGCTGGCGGGCCGTTCAAACGTCATTGCGAGACACGTACTGAGCGTTTCTGTAGGCCTCGTTGTGTCTGGGCTTCTAATGCCGAACTCGCATCCGGGCCGCCATTGATTGCCTGGCGTGGCGCGCATTGCATCATTCCGGCTCGATGCCGGCGGCCTTGATCACTTTTGCCCATTTCGCTGTCTCGCTATGCATGAACGCAGCCAACTCTTCTGGCGTCGAAGGGAAGGGTTGGCCACCTGTCCGACTGAAGTGTTCGATTGCTGCAGGCCCCGTCAGCCCCTGTCGAATCATTTGGCTCATACGCGCGACGACAGGCTTTGGCGTATTGGCAGGAAAGAAGGCAGCCACCCACGCCGTCATCTCATACCCCGGCAGGCCGCTTTCCGCCATGGTTGGCACATTGCCGAGCAGGGGATTGCGACCTGATGTGGTCACGGCTACTGCGCGGAGCTTGCCGTTCTGGATCAGCGGCAGCGCTGGGTTGATGTCAGAAATCATGAAATCGACCTGATGCCCCATCAAGTCGGTCAAGGCCTGCGGCACGCCCTTATATGGCACATCCAGCGCAGGCGCGCCGCTCATCATCTTGTAGAGTTCACTGGCTACCCGCGTGGAGGAACTGCCGCTGGAAAAGGTCATCTTGCCTTGCCGGTTCTTTGCCAGTGTGGTCAGGTCTGTCACCTTCTGCACCGGGCTGTCTGACGGCACCACCAGGACCAGTCCACTTTTGGCGATCAACGACACCGGCGCGAAGTCCTTGATCGGGTCATAGGGCAGCTTCTTGAACAGGGACGCATTGGCCGCGTGGGTGGTATTTGTTGTAATGAGCATCGTGTAGCCATCGCCGGGCGCTGTCGCGACGGCCGTCGCCGCGATGAACCCGTTGGCACCGGGACGGTTTTCTACGACGACGGACTGACCGGTTTGTGCAGTGATGGTCTGCGCGATGTAGCGCGCGGTGCTATCCGTGCCACTGCCCGCCGGAAACGGCACCACGACACGGATAGGTTTGCCCGGATACTGGCTCGGGCCAGCGGCCCACACCAATGGCGATGCCGCGCAAGCAGCCGTGAGTCCGGACAGCATGGCGAGCATGCGTCGCCGGGGATATCGCTGGATCATCTTGTCTCCGCCCGCGTCTCGGGATCTGAATGAGTTTCCTTGCCATGCTTTCGTCAGGACAGCGGATCGTGTGCACGAATGACAATCAGCTCTCGCAGGACGCCTTCCGATTCGAGGCTGAGTTCCGCACCGTCGGGAATGTAGACCCACTCCCCAGCTGCGGCGGCGAAGCTCTCTCCATTAATGCGACCGCGGATCGTGCCACTGCGCACGAAGATGACCTGCTCGGTCTCGCCAAGCCTGTGCGGCTCTGCGCTGCCATCCGGATCCAGGTCTACCGTATAGATGTCGAGAAACCGGGAGTTGACGGTCTGCCGTGTGATGACCGGTCTGATTAGCGCGCCACGGTAGTGCGGTAGCGTGATCGCATCAGCGCTGCGAGGAACGTCGAGAACTTCGGCGGCACCAGCCTGAAGGCGCGGATCGTCAGGGCCGCTTGCGAGCACTGCTGCGTTAGGATTTTCGCTATACGGCGGAGCGTAGATCACCATCACCCGTACCGGTTCGTCGCTGATGACCTCGAAGCGATGGAAGACTCCGGCCGCATTGAAGCTCCAGTCGCCTGCGCGCAAGACCTGCTGCTTGCCTGGGAGTTCGCCGAGACCCTCGCCGGCTAGCATCAACGACGCCTGCTCCAGGCCTGGGTGTGCATGCGGCAATGCACCGTTACCCCGCGAAATCGTGCCCAGCAAGACTTCGAGCCGGCGCGCACCGACGGTCTCCTTGCCGATGATGCGCTGGTTCGCCGTTCCCGTGTGGTTGGCCGGTGCGTACGCAGCCACGTCGGCGGCCCTCCGTACAAAGGCTGATGTCATGCGGATGTCTCCTCTATCGAATGGTGAAATAGTGAAATCTGTCGCGCTCAGCGGCGGCTGTCGGGGATGGCGAGCGCCGGGTAGTGCTCGGTTAGCTTGGCTGGCATCTCCACATCCAGGATGAATCGGTCGCCGCGATACCAGAACTGCCCTGCCATGAGCACATTGCCGTCGACGTCCAGCGTCGCTCGGACGATCCGGGCGATTGGTGCCCCGAAGCCATAGGCGAGATCGCGTGCCAGGATATAGTCGGCTGGCTCGACCGTCATGGTTTGCTGCATCATGCCAAGGCGATCGCCTTCGACCTGGCGAAGCAGATGAACGAGCTTGTGGTGCTTTTCGCCGCCAGGCGGAAAGCGCGCAAACACTGACGAGGCGACGTACATCTCGATCAGGCAGAACGGCGTGCCGCCGTGCAAATGCAGCTTGCGCACCATCACATAGCTATCCAGCGGCGTGCCACGCCTGGCCAGACCTGGCCGCAGCGCCACGCCTTTGCGCATTTCGAGGATGCGGATCTCCAACTCGCCGCCGTGGGCCGACTCGTCATTGATGGCCGAGCGCAGCCCTTCTCCGGGTGCTGACGGCTGCTTGATGACGTGGGTGCCACGACCGCGCTGGCTGTTGACTAAGCCCTCTTCCGTCAGCACCGCAAAGGCCTGGCGCACGGTTACCTTGGCGATCCCGTGAGTCTGCGCCAGCTCGTCCACGGTGGGCAGTTGCATGCCCACCGGGTACTCGCCAGAAACGATCTTGTGCCGGATGACGCTGGCGAGTTGCCGATATCGCGTCACGCCGCCTGTACCGTCGTCGGCCAGAGTGACGACCCCGTTGGCTGCCGCGTTGGACGAATTCCGCGTCACGACACCAGCTCCCGTGGCACGCGCACCGGCATGGTAAGCAGAATCTGCGCCATACCCTTGCCCAAGGGATCATTACGCAGCGATGCCATGCCGCCGCCATCGAGTGCCGAGTCGCATACGAAGTTCATAGCCTGGAAGCCGGGCAGATCGTAGCGGGTCACCGGCCCCTTGACCAAGTGACGGAGCCAGTCGGTAACACGGTCAACTGTCACTTGTGCCCGCAGCACGGGCAAATACGCCGGTCGGCGAGCAATCAGCCCGATGTTGGAGGTATCGCCCTTGTCGCCGCTGCGGCCATAAGCTAGCCGTATCAACGGGACTTCTACGGTGTCGTGTTCAGCGAGGTCCGTGCCCGATTGTTCAGCCACTGCAGGCGCCGCGGGCACGATCGGTATTGCAGGCCCACCCAGAGGAATGGTTACGCCACTGCGTACACCGTTTATCACCACCATCGGGGTCAGGGCGCTCTTGTCGAGGAGGAACGCATACTGTCGGATCGACGGCGAGGGACTGGAACGCCCGCCGCTAGAGCCCGTCGTGCCAGGCGCCCAGCTCGTTCCCGCAGCGGCAATCTCCCGCGCAAATATTTCCAGCGCCGCCTTGTCGGGATGCATCACCGCCAGCCGCATCACCGCCTCGCGGGTATGTCGGACGGCAGCGTGCGGCCCAAAGCAGGACTCAGCTCCCAGCACCTCGATCCGGGTGCGACTGTAGTCTGCCCAGCCATTCTCCCGGAAAAGCTCGCGCGTGCGGGCGAGAATCGCCTGCGCCGTACGTTCGGCCTTGGCGACCGCGTCGACGCCGACGATGGAAAGCTGCGCGTTGCAGCGAAAGCCGTCGACGTAGGTGGCGCAGACTTTGTAGGCATTGCCCGGGGCCCGTCCCCGTGCGCCGCTGACCTCGACGAGGTTCGGTGCGGCCTGCCGGAGCGCGACCTGCGTGAAATCGCAGGTGACGTCGGGCAGCAGGTAGTTGGCCGGGTCGCCGATCTCATACAACACCTGCTCGCCCACCGTTGCGGTATTGACCAGTCCCCCGGTGGCGGGGGGCTTGCCGACAAGGAACGTGCCGTCGGCATGGCACTCGACGATCGGATAGCCGATGTTGTGCCAGTCCGGAACGCTTTCCCAGTCGGTATGCAATCCGCCGGTTGCCTGGCAACCGCACTCGATGATGTGGCCGGCCAGACTGCCTTGCGCCAGGCGATCATAGTCGTCCGCCTGCCAACCGAACTCGTGCATCAGCACGCCGAGTGTCACGGCACTGTCCACGCAGCGTCCGGTGATGACGATCTGTGCCCCCTGGTCCAGCGCCTGCCTGATCGGCAACGCGCCCAGATACGCATTGGCGCTAACCACCTTTTCCGGGAGGGGGGCGCCCTTCTGCATGTCTCGAATACCCGCTTCGCGCAGCTGGGGAAGCAGTGGCATCACGTCATCGCCTTCGATCACGGCGATGTTCAGTGCCAGGCCCTGTTCGGCTGCCAGAGTGGCAATGGCCTGGGCACAGCCGTGCGGGTTCATGCCACCGGCGTTGCTGACTACACGGATCCCGCGTGCGGCAATCTCGGCGAGCAGGGTCTTCATTGTCACCGTCACGAAATCGGTGGCGTAACCGAGATCCGGCTTGCGCAATCGGGCTGCGGCCAGGATCGACATGGTCAGTTCGGCCAGGTAGTCGAAAACCAGGTAATCGATATCGCCGTGGCGCACCAGCTGTGGCGCGCCAACGCTGCTGTCGCCCCAGAAGCCGGAAGCCCCGCCAATGCGTACCGTTTTCGTGTTCATTCCCATCTCCCTATCTGCCAGTCCACATGGGCTGGCGCCTCTCGCGGAATGCCAGCTGGCCTTCGCGCGCATCCTCGGTCAGTGCAAAGAGCCCGATCTGGCTTTCCGTGAATGCCATGGACTGCTCGAACGACATGGCTTCCACATGCTTGAGCGTGTACAGCCCGCGGCGGATGGCGGCCGGCGATTTGTTCAGCAGGCGGGCCAGCAACCGGTCCAGCTCGGCGTCGAGATCCTCGCCGACGTAGTTGACCAGTCCGGCGGCGAGCGCTTCCCTCGCCGAAAACGGCTCGCCGCACAGGCATATTTCGGTGAGCCTGCGGCGTGGCACCACGTGCTGCAGCACGCTGAGGACCTGCGCCGGAAACAGGCCTACCTTGACTTCCGGCAGGCCGAAGACAGCGCTTTCGCTCGCAACGGCCAGGTCGCACATCGCCATCAGTCCCATGCCACCCGCCATGCAGGCCCCATTGACGCGCGCAATCAGCGGCACGGTTGACTGCCTGGCGCAGCGGAACAGGTTCGCCATTCCCTGGTAGGGATCGGCGTAATCGAACGTGAAGGATGTTCCGGTCTGCAGATCGGCGCCGGCGCAGAATGCCTGCTCGCCAATGCCCGTAATGATCACAGCGCGGATGTCGGCATCGCGATTGGCGCGCAGGATGCCGTCGCAGATTCCCTGCAGCACTGCCGGCGTGATGGCATTGCGGCGCTGCGGGCGGTTGATGGTCAGGTAGAGTGCCGCATCCCGGACCTCGCACAGCAACTCATCATTCATGGCGGGGTTCTCCCTCGGTGTTTAGCGCTATTGACCCATCCCCCGAGATCCCCGATGCGAACAGCGTATCAATGGCGGTATCGTCGTAGCCGGCCTCACGCAGAACTTCACGGCTGTGCTCGCCCAGCCGGGGCGCATGGCGTCGGCTTGTCGGTGGGGTGCCATGCCATTCGCTGGGCACCGCCATCTCGCGGATACGGCCGACAGCCGGGTGGTGAGATTCGCTGAAGAAGCCGATATCCTGCAAATGAGGATCGTCCAGCAGCGACTCGAACGTGTGCATCGGAAAGACCGGAACATCGGCCTCCTTGAGCAGGATCTGCCATTCCTGGGTGGTGCGCTTGGCCATTTCGTCGCTGACCATGGCATACAGGTCGGTGATATTGGCGGTACGGGTGTTGATGTTGGCTAGGCGCGGATCGGAGCCATACAAGTCCGGCTTGCCAATGACTTTGAGGAAGGCCTTCCAATGATGATCGTGATAGATGAGGCAGCAGACATGTCCGTCCTTCGTCCGGTACGGGCGCCGCTCTGGCGAGAGCAGGCGCGGATAGCCGAAGCCGCCCTTTGCCGGGACGAAGGTCTCGCCATACAGGTGGTCCCCCATCACATAGGGCACCATGGTCTCGAACATCGGGACATCGACACGCTGACCCTTGCCGGTGCTGATGCGCGAATACAAGGCGGCGCAGATCACGCCGAAGGCATAGAGTCCAACCGAGCGATCGGCGATAGTGATTGGCAGATAGCGAGGGCTGTCGCCACTGCCCAGCGAAACGGCCAGCGGCAGGCCGGTCGCGGCCTGGATCAGATCGTCGAAGGCAGCTTGCGGCGCGTACCGGCCCCGCTGCGAAAAGCCGAACATGCCAACATAGACCAGGCGTGGATTGATGGCCGAGAGCGTTTCATAGTCCAGCCCCAGCCGCTGCATGGCCTGTGGGCGCACGTTGTAGGCCAACACGTCGGCATCCCGCACCAGGCGGAGCAGGGCCTCTCGCCCCTGCGGCGCTTTCAGGTCAAGCACGATGCTGCGCTTGTTGCGGTTCAGGCCCAGGAAGAGCGGCCCCAGTTTTTCATCGCCACAGGGACCGATGCCGCGCGTGCTGTCTCCGCCCGGCGCCTCGACCTTGATCACGTCGGCGCCAAGGTCAGCCAGCATCTGGGTGGCTGAAGGCCCCATGAAGACTGACGTGATGTCAACCACTTTCACGCCGGCCAGAGGCCCGTTTGTCTGATCTTTCTTCATTTCCTTTTCATCTCGGTGGGGCGATGTGTGGCGGCTGGCACGAGGGACACCGTTGCCTGCCGACTGGCCGCGACATCCGGCTTGCAACAACAGATCGATCATCGGTCCGTCTCCGGGCTGGCCAGCTCGGGTATCCGCTTCTTGATTTTCGAGATGGTGTGGAGCCTCACCCGCTGCGCCCACGGCCCGTCGATGGTGCGCAGATTCTTGCCCGCAAGATGTGCGAGGCCAAGCTCGTCACTGAGTTTCGCAATAGACGTCTCGACATCGAGCGAGAGGTTGGTGACAAGAACGTCGCCGCCGTGGAAGACGAGGCTGTTCGACCAGAGAAAGCCGATGGGTGCTCCCTTGCGGTCGATGCCGCCGAAGTCGCCGAGCTTGGCGATTACCTGCCCCTTCGTTGGCTCGAGCACCTGAATCTCGTTGGACTGATTGCAGGCGATCCAGAGATTGTCGTGCTCGTCGATGATCAGGCCGTCGGGTCCGCCGCCGATGCGGTTGACGAAGACTTCGGGCGTGCCGGGCTCCAGCGTCGCGCCCGTTACGGGGATCCTGACAACGACGTCATTCGTCGTATTGGCGACGAACAAAGCCGTCTTCTTGTTGTTGAACGCCAGGCCATTGGCGCCGATGGTCGGAGGTATCCGTGTGGGCTTCAGAAGCGCGCTGGTGACCCAGGGGGATGCTTCGCCGCCGTGCGGCCCGACTTTCCAGATGATGCCCTGGTGAGCGTCGGTCACGTAGACGTTCCCCGCAGGATCGAACGTCATCCCGTCGAGACCGGGGTTCTTTCCGGAAACTGTCATGAACACGGACGAGACACCCGTCCTCGGGTCGACGCTCAGGACCTTCGCGCCCAGATAGTCGACGATGAGCAATTGGCCCGTCGCAGGATGGAATCCGAGGTCGAGCAACATTCTGCTAGCGCCCTTGATGCTGACAGTGCGTAAGTGCTTGCCCTGCGGGTCAAACACCACAAGCGTGCCCTCGCTCGTGCTCGGTTTGTTCACCGCTACCGTGACGACGTAGACGTTCCCCTCGCGGTCCACGGTGATGCCCTCGGGATGTGCCTCACCCGCGGGCAACGTGGCAAATGTCTCAACCTTGCCGCGCTCCCACGCTCTTGCGGCTATCGGCGTCGATAGCAACGCGAGCAGAATCAGCGTCGGCAGTATCGGCATACTCGGGGCTTTGATCATTCTCATGTAGCACTCGCTCAATCCTGCGGATCGACAGGTCGTTACTGATTGATCTGATTTGTGTCGTACACGCTGGTCGGTAAGGATCAGAGGAACGGCACCGCGCAGGCCGACGAGCGGCCTGCCTGTCAGTCATCTTTTGTCACTCGATGACGTCGGTGCCGTTGCCGCGGACGTAGGGCACCGGTCCAATGCCGCGCGCCGCGGCGAGAGTCTGGATCGCGTACTGGATCGAGAGCGCGTCATTGAGCGAGTGGAACGTGCCGTCCTCGTTGAAGCTCACTTGCGCGCCTTCGATCCAGGCAATGGTGATCGTGTCCTCGGTGTTGTCTTCCGGGGTGTAGAAGGTGTGCACCGAGCCGCCGGGCTCGTACAGGTAGGAGCCCGCCGTTTGTGGCTGGTCAGGGTACTCGCGGTACTTCCAGCAGCCCTGGATCGTCCACACCTGCGCCGTACCGGTGTGGTAGTGAATTGGCAAGGAACAACCGGGTTCGACGATGGCCATGAAGACCCACTCTCCGCGCTCCGGGTCGAGGCGCAGCGGCTTGATATGGATGCCCGGAAATACATCTTTGATGAGCGGGATCTGCTCGATGTTGACGGTCAGGAGCTTGTCCTGCGGCAGCGCGGGCAGCGGCAGCGGCGCGCCGGAGGACGTGAACGGTTGGGTCGCGGGTCTTGCGGTCATTGTATTGTTCCTTTCACTGGCAAAAATTGAGAGCGGAAACTGTCCTTTGGTGGAACACAAGCGGCAGTCAAACTGGCAATGCACTTCAGGCTGGGGCGGCGGCAAAGCGCCGATGAAGGCGGGCGGCCAGTTCGACGATAAAGCGTGGGCTGTCGTCGGCAGCCCGAATGCACCTAAACTCCTAAAGTTCTAATGATAGGAGTTTAGGGTCCGCAAAAGAAATGTCCACCCGTTGTTTACCCTGAATCCTTTAGCTTTGCTTGCGCTCGCCAGCTTTCCGCCATTGAGGCTCGGTGATGGCGGGTACTGTTTTCAACGCGGAGGCGGGGATATCAATCTCGGAGACGTAACGGTCACCTCGATACCAGGTGACGCCGGCGTACAGAACGGTGCCTTTGCCGTCAAGAAGTCGCCTCGACATCTTTGCGACGGGGGAGGCGAAAGGGATTTTCAGCATGTCGCACAGAGGAAAATCCGCCGGCATCACGGTTGTGCGTTGGCGTACACGCTTGTTTCGCGAACCCTGTTCGTCAAGGACCGCGGCGAGAAGCTTCCTTTTTTTGGCGATGTCCTTGGGCAACGAGTCGAAGACCTGGGCCAACACATAAATCTCCGCATAGCAAAACGGCTCGCTGGAGTAGGTGTGCAGCTTGCGGACGCAGACATAGTCGCCGCTCGACTGATCGCCCGGTCCGAGCAGCGCCTGCGGCACTCGGGCGTCGCGCCGGACTTCAAGGACTTCAAAGCCCAGCGCCTCCGGCGCGGCAAAGGGATCGTTGATTGCCAGTTCGATGTCGCCGGTGGCTGCGGGGACAGCAGCCACGTGGGTGCCGACACCCCGCTGGCTACGGATCAGTCCTTCCTGTGAAAGCAATTCATAAGCCTGCCGGACGGTGACGACGGCCACGCCCAAGTCGGCCGCTAGATGCGTGATCGGCGGCAGTAGCATGCCAAGCGGATACTCGCCCTTTGCGATCCGGTGCCTCAGCAACGAAGCCAGCCGCTGATATTGCGTAACGCCTCGTGCAGCCAATAGCTCTGGGCGTTCTATCCCCGTAGTTTGATCGTCCGCCATTCCAATTGCCCACCATTCAGACAGTGGAGTATGCACCAGAAGAACGGACCAAAGTACGGTGTGTCTTCTCTTGGGGGCTGGAGACTCACTCCTGCCATACGGCTGGCCTCTGTTTCGGCGACGCACGGCCGGCCACGTCGCAGACTCGCCGTGCCGGCCGACATCCACCCGGAACTGGTAAACTCGGCGGCTTCTGGATGGCTATAACCCCAAGATGCCTGCCGCTGTCTCCCCCACCGATCACCGTCCCCGCGTCGCCGCCGAACGACGCGCCCGCATGCGCAAACGGCTGCTGGAAAGCGCGATGATCGTGTTCGCGCAGAAAGGTCTGGGGGCGAGCGTCATTCCGGAAGTGGTCGCTGCGGCGGAAGTCTCGAAAGGCTCGTTCTACAATTATTTCCGCACCAACGAGGAAGTGCTCGCAGGGGTCAGCGAGGAATTGAGCAATGAGATGCTGGCGCTGATCGAAGGCGCCGTGGGCGGGATAGAAGACCCTGCGCTGCGAGTTGCCACCGGCGTCCGATCGTACCTGCATCTGGTGCGGTCCTATCCGGTCGTCGGCCGCTTTCTTTGCAGCGCCGGCCTTAGCCTGGTCGGCAAGGGCAGTGCCATGTTCGACTACCTGCCGCCGGACCTCAAGGAAGGCCAGAAGCGAGGATTCTTCAGCCCCATGCCGGTCGACGCCGCTGTCGACCTGATCGCGGGCACCTGCCTCATTGCCGTGCATCGAATGACTAACAGTCGTACGGCCAAGCGCTATCCGGAAACGCTTGTCGAGGCCATGCTGCGCGGGCTCGGCATCGGCGCAGCCATGGCCCACGCATTGACAGAAGCGCCCATGCCAAAGCTGACAGTACCGCCCGAATCGATGCTGGCCAAGACGCAGGCACGAATGGAGTCCGCAAACGGTGCCTCCGCCTGACTCATCGGCTACGGACAGGGTTGTACGCGGACAGATTCATCTACCGCAATACCAAGGGTAGCGGCCAAGGCCCCGACAAGCTGAGCTTCGTCTCCATCGGGCAACGTCCTCGCGATTTCGTCGGCGGTATGCGAGTCGATCCCTAGTGCGCGCAGCGCCATCGCGGCCGCTTGCTCCGAATAGTCTTCCCGGCTATCCGATTCCTGCATTCTCTGGATCGTGCCCAGCACGGCGCCGACAACGATATTGAGCGCGATGGCCATCGGCATACGCGTGAAGCGCCCTTGTCGGAAGCCCTCCTCGATGTCAGTGCGCACAAACTCCAGCATTTTCGGCCCCTGCTCGCCTGGCCATCCCACATCCACCAGAAAGTCAGCCACGGCTGAGTAGTGCAATGCAAGCCGCGACGCGAGCCGAATGCCGCGTGCCACCAGGCGAGCCGGATCGTCAATTCCGCGTACCAGAGGATCAACGGTGCGGACGATCTGGTTGGCAATCTCAGTGGCCAACTCCCGGATAAGGACATCTGGAGACGCGAAGTACTTGTAAAACGTCCCCCGGGACACCCCTGCCTCCCGGATCACGTCGTCCACCGACATGGCGGCGTGGCCCTTGCTCGCTACCAGCTTCAGTGCACTGTTCAGAAGCCGCCAACGCATTCGCTCGCGACGTTCAGCGCCGACGCGCTGGCGGTGGTCCATGTGCGGCAGCGGACTTTCGACACCTGAATGCTCGTTCGGCGGAACTTCCTGTCGCTCCGCCTCGGTCTTCGATGAGATAGCCGTCTTTGTCATGATGTAGTTATCGTCATTATGAAAGTTTCAACTCCGCGTCGTCTTCTCGTTGCGTCGCGTGATACGCAAGGCTGACATCACACGCCGACCTTGGCGGCCGTACGACGGTGAGACGAAGGTAAAACCCTGTCAAGGCTCATTGCAGTCTTCGCCCACGGCCTGCCGCCGACTTTTCTAATAATACACTAATCGTCATCCTGACAAATCGTAAAGGATGATATATAGTTCGTTCCGTCGATACCGACGCCCCCGTCCCGGAGTACTACCTGATCAGGTAATCCGGACTGCATGCGGCTCGACGCACTTTTGGCGGATTGGCGCACGGTGGCCAGGACCCCACAACGGCCGCCCCTGCAGCGGATCTGAAAGGAAGGCATAAATTGACCCTGAACCCTAGAACCCTAGCCCTTACACTGATCGCGGCCTGCGCAGTCGCCGCGTGTTCTCAGGCCGAGCCGCCTCAGCATGAGGAAGTGCGTCCGGTGCGCACCATCATTGCTGGTCAGACGCCAGGCACTGTCGGCGCCAGCTATTCAGGTGAAATCCGCGCCCGGTACGAGAGCCGACTTGGCTTCCGCACGGGCGGGAAGATCGTCGCGCGGCTCGTCGACGTGGGCGCCCATGTCAAGCGCGGACAGGTATTACTGCGGCTTGATCCGACGCAGGAGGCCTTGCAAGTGACAGCCGCGGCCGCTGATGTCGATGCGGCGCGCAGCCGGGTCGCGCAGGCGCGTGTGGACGTAAAGCGAATCGAACAACTGCTGGCGCGCAATTTTGCTTCGCAGGCAGAGCTGGACCAGCAGCGACTTGTGCTTGACCAGTCCGAAGCGCAATTGCGTTCAGCGCTTGCGCATCAGAGGTTGAATGCAAACCAGGAGGGGTTCACCACGCTGGTGGCAGACCGCGACGGGGTGGTCAGCGCGATTAGCGCCGAGGCCGGCCAGGTCGTCTCGCCAGGGCAGTCCGTCGTGACAGTGGCCGCGGACGGTGAGCGCGAGGTGGCGATCAGCATTCCTGAGTCCCGCGTTGAAGAACTGCGCAAGGCCAAGTCCTTGCAGATTTCGGTCTGGGCCCATCCGGACAAGGCGTGGACCGGCACGCTGCGTGAGCTGGCCCCGGACACCGATAGCGTGACACGCACCTATTCAGCCCGCATTTCGATTCAGCATCCAGATGAGACGCTGCTTCGACTCGGCATGACGGCGTCGGTGTTCGCGCCAGACGTAGACGGAAACCGCGCGATTCGGCTGCCGTTGACCGCGATCGTGGATCGCGACGGCAGTCGCCAGGTATGGATCATTCCTCCCAAAAGCGGGCGTGTCCAGGCGCGCGATGTCCAGCTTGGCAGCGCGCAGAAGGACAGCGTGCTGGTCACGGCTGGCCTTTTCGGCGGCGAAACCGTGGTGACGGCCGGCGTGCATATGCTCAAGGCTGGCCAACGCGTCAAAGTCGTGGAAGCTGCGGCCCAGGCAGGGAGCGACAAATGAAAGGTATCAACCTCTCTGAATGGGCGCTCAAACATCAGCAGATGATCGCCTTCCTGCTGTTGCTCCTGGCCGTGACCGGCATCCTGGCTTACACCAGCCTGGGCCAGAAGGAAGACCCCGAGTTCACCATCAAGACCATGGTGGTGCAGGCCTACTGGCCCGGCAGTTCGGCGCAGCAGATGTCCGATCAGGTCACCGACAAGATCGAGCGCAAGCTACAGGAAGTCGCCGAGATCGACTACACGTCCAGCTATGTGAAGCCGGGCGAGACTCAGGTCAAGGTCAACCTGCGCGAGGACGTCCCGCCCAAAGCGGTTCCCGACGTCTGGTACCAGGTACGCAAGAAGCTGGGCGATATCCGCCAGACCCTGCCGCAAGGCACGCAAGGCCCGTTCTTCAACGACGAGTTTGGCGATACCTTCGGCAACATGTATGCGTTGACTGGCGACGGCTTCACCTATGAGGACCTGCGCCGCTTTGCCGACGCCGCGCGCAACGAGTTTCTGCGCGTGTCCGATGTCAACAAGGTGGACCTGATCGGCAAGCAGGAAGAGAAGATCTACGTGGAGATGTCCACCGCCAAACTGGCATCGCTCGGCCTGGATCCCGCCCTCATCGCCTCGACGCTGGCCCAGACCAACGCAGTGACCGCTGCCGGCACGGTACAGACCACGAGCGAGCAGGTGCGCCTGACAGTGGGTGGTGAGTTTGATTCGGTCGAAACTATCCGCGCGATCGGCATTCATGCCGGTGACAGGACGTTCCGGCTTGGCGACATTGCCGATGTCCACCGAGGCTTTATCGAGCCGGCAGCACAACGCATGCGTTTCAACGGCACCGAGACGATGGGCCTGGCGGTAAGCATGCGCAAGGGGGGCGATGTGATCCACCTGGGCCAGCAACTTGACGAAACCGTGCGGCGTATCCGTGCCGAACTGCCAGTCGGCGTGGAGATTCATGCCGTCAGCGACCAGCCGCGTGTGGTCGAGCACTCGGTCTTCGAGTTCAAGAAGAGCCTGGCCGAGGCCGTGGTGATCGTGCTGGCCGTCAGCTTCTTCTCACTGGGCGTGCGCAGTGGGCTGGTGGTGGCCATGAGCATCCCGCTGGTCCTGGCCATGACCTTTCTTGCGATGTATGTGCTCGGCATAGACCTGCAGCGGATTTCGCTGGGCGCCCTGATCATTGCACTGGGTCTGTTGGTGGACGACGCGATCATCGCCGTCGAGATGATGGCCTTGAAGCTTGAACAGGGCTGGGACAAGTTCCGCGCCGCCACCTACGCCTATACGGCGACCGCGTTCCCGATGTTAACGGGCACGCTTATCACTGCAGCAGGCTTCCTGCCGGTGGGCTTCGCCAAGTCAGGAACCGGTGAGTACGTGTTTTCGCTGTTTCAGGTCGTAGGCATTTCCCTGTTGCTGTCGTGGGTGGTCGCGGTTCTGTTCACGCCATATATCGGCTTCAAGCTGCTCAAGCAGGAAGCGCATGCCTCGCACGACGAAGATGCGGTGTATCAGCGCGGCTTCTACGTCAAGTTTCGCCACTTCATCGACTTCTGCCTGGGCCACCGTCGCTGGGTGATCGCCATTACGTTCGCGGCATTTGCCGGCTCGCTGGCGCTGTTCAAGTTCGTGCCGCAGCAGTTCTTCCCGGCATCGGACCGCCCCGAGCTGATCGTCGATCTGTGGATGCCCAAGGCCTCGACGTTCGACGCCAGCGAGCGCGAAGTCCGTGATCTCGAACGCCTGCTCAAGCGCGACGCCGATATCGAAGCCGTCACGAGTTTCGTTGGCAATGGCGCGCCCCGGTTCTACCTGCCGCTGGACGTACAGACGCCCAATCTGAACCTGGGCGAGCTGATGATCATGACCAAGGGTGGCGAGGCACGCGAACGTGTCATGGCGAAGATCGACAAGCTCTTTGACGAGCGCTTCGCGAACGTGCGTGGCCGCGTTCTGCGGCTGGAGAATGGTCCGCCCGTGGGTTATCCCGTCCAGTTCCGCGTCTACGGCAGCGACAACGCCAAGGTTCGGGAAATCGGTGAACGCGTGGCGGCCATCATGCGGGATAACCCGAACCTGCGCCGGGTCAATGTCGACTGGGGCGAGCGGGTCAAGCGCATGCAGGTCGATGTCGACCAGGACAAGGCACGTGTGCTCGGGGTCAGCTCCGGCCAGATCAAGGAGGCACTGCAGGCGTCGCTGTCCGGCACGCCGGTCACCCAATACCGCGAAGGGGACCAAGGGCTCGACGTGGTCGCTCGCCTTGTTGAGGCTGAACGCACCGACCTGAATAACCTCAAGGATGCAAAGATCTACCTTCGCGACGGAAAGTTCGTGCCGGTTTCGCAGGTCGCAAGGCTGTCGCTGCAGAGCGAGGACAGCGAGCTGTGGCGGCGCAACCGCATCCCGACGCTGACCGTACGTGCCGACGTCTCGGGTGCCCAGGCGCCGGACATTACGCGGGCGCTGATGCCAAAGATCGAGGCACTGACCAAGGGACTGCCGCTGGGTTATGGCATCGACGTCGGTGGCGCGACCGAATCGAGTGCGAAAGCGCAGAAGTCCGTGTTCGCCGTCATGCCGGTGACCGTCATCATCGTGCTCTTGCTGCTGATGATCCAGCTGCAGGACATGAAGAAGATGGGGCTGGTGCTGCTGACGGCGCCGCTGGGCCTGATCGGCGTGAGCGCGATCATGGCGGCCTTCCGCATTCCCTTCGGTTTCGTGGCCATGCTCGGGGTGATTGCGCTGGCCGGCATGATCATCCGCAACTCGGTGATTCTGGTGGTGCAGATTGACCAGGACGTGGCGGCGGGCGTGCCGCTGTGGACGGCCATCGTTGAATCCGCCGTACGCCGGCTGCGGCCAATCGTACTGACCGCGCTGGCCGCCATTCTCGGCATGGTGCCGTTGACCCACTCGGTGTTCTGGGGCCCGATGGCCTGGGCCATTATGGGCGGCCTCGCCGTGGCAACTCTGCTGACACTGGTGTTCCTGCCTGCACTGTACGCGACCTGCTACCGCGCCCAACGCGCGAGCGCGGACTGACGGGCATTCAAGACAAAAGAGTTTTCGCAATGATGACCATTAAAAACTCCGCCCGATGGGCGGCACAGGCGGCGTTCGCCCTTTTTCTGACGGCTGGGGCCGGACAGGCGGGTGCGATGGACCTGGTTGAAGCCTATTCGCAGGCATTGCACAACGATCCGGCAACACTCGCCGCCGACGAGGCGCTCACCGCCGGCCGCGAGAAGGCGGTGCAGGGCAACGCATTACTGCGTCCGCGCGTCAACCTGCAGGCCGGCGTGTCCAGGATCAACAATCGCTCTTCCGCCGACTTGCCCGCATCGCTGTCCGGGCTGGCCCCGTCCAATACCAATGGCACGGTCCGGCAGGCCTCGGTGCAGCTGGTGCAACCGCTCTACGACAAGGCCGCGGGGGCGACCCGGCGGCAGTGGCGCGAGCAGTCCGAACTCGCGCAGACGCAGTTCGATCACTCGCGGGAAAATCTAGCGCTGCGGGTGGCTGATGCCTATTTCGGTGTCCTGGTGGCGGAAGAGACGCTGCGCGTGGTACAGGCCGAAAAGCGCGCGCTGGGACAGCAGCGTGACCGTGCCAAGGCGCGCTTTGACGTGGGCCAGGGCAAGATCACGGACCTGCAAGAGGCCCAGGCACGGCTCGACGGCGTGGAAGCGCGGGAAGTGTCGGCCAAGTCGGCGCTCGAACTGCGACGCACGAGTTATCGCGAGACGATTGGGGTTGCGCCCGATCGGCTCTCGCCCCTGGCGCCTGCCTTCGCCGCGCAGCCGCCGCTGCCGGACGATCTGAGTGCCTGGCAAATGAAGGGCGAGAACCAGAACACGGCGGTCAAGACCAGGCAATCCGAACTGGAAATTGCCGGGGCGGAAATCGACAAATTTCGCCTCGCGAGCCGGCCGACGCTGAACCTGGTGGCCGGCTATGGCACCGAGGACCAGAACGGCAACCTGTCGCCGCTGGTGGCGCGGGAGGGCAACCGCACGGCGCTGATCGGACTCCAGCTCAATATCCCGATTTACGCCGGCGGCGGGATCGACTCGCGCGAGCGCGAGGCCGCCGCAAAGCGGCGCCAGGCCGAGCAGGAGCTTGCAGCGGCGCGGCGTGACGTGCGTTTGCAGGTGCAGGACGGGTTCCTGGCGGTAAAGACTGGTGTGTCTCGCATCTCCGCGCTCGATCAGGCGCTCGTGTCTGCGCGCAGCGCCCTGGAGTCAACCACTCTCGGGCGCGACGTGGGCACGCGTACGCAACTGGACGTGCTTGACGCGCAGCAACGCATGTATCGCGCAGAGCTGGATCTGATCCAGGCACGCGTCGACTATCTGATGGGTCGCCTCCGGCTCGAAGCGGCGGCCGGCGAACTGAATGAGGACAGCCTGCGTGCATTGAGCGCGTGGCTGGCGTCGTGATGCGCGAGGCGCTGCGGGATTCGGCCGAATTCCTGCGGCTGAGAGAAAGCCTGGAACGGGCTGAGGCCCGCCCAGGCCTGCACGCGGGCACCACCGAGTGATGCAATTGGCGCAAGCCGGTGCGAGGCGAGGTTGGCTCGAACGAAAGGAGGTTTGCTATGCATTTGAAGGGTTTTACTGCCATTGTTGGAAAGCTGCATATTCATGCAATGCGTTCAATCGCCTCGCGCGAAATGATTGCATCACAGTCTGACGCGCAATGGTTTCACGTCTACCGACGTACACCGGCAGGGCTGACACTTGAGCAAAGGGAGAAGGACTTTGATTCGGCCTTCGACTATTGCTTGCGTTGCGCGGCACCTCACTGAGGCTGCGTACGGCCAGACGCTTGGCAGCCGACGCAGCTGGCCCAGCGCCGCTGCACCGGCGGCCACGCAGTCCGGACACGACAGTATCCGGGCAAGAGAACCATACGGCGCGCAGAGTGTCGCGCCCCGCACCACGCCAGAAAATTCCCACCGCGGCCTATATTTTCATATTGACTTAAACGTCAAGATGACCATAATGTCATAAAAAGATCGGGGGTTGCTTCAGGCAATGCCCGGCTATTTCCAGGAGACGACATGACCCGCCAGCCTCGCAGCGTGCTGCGCACGCCGCCAGCATTTCCAGAAAGCGCACTGCCTTCCTCGGTCCAGAAACTCCCGAGGCCGGAAGCCATGGCGAAAGCCCAGGCGCTTGCTTTTCTCATCTTTGAAAAACATGACTTGCGCGCTGCAGAGGGCTTCCTGTCGGATTTCGGCATGTGTAGCGTGTCGCGCACCGACAAGCAGTTGCTGATGCGCGGCGCCGGGTCACAGCCATGCCTGCTGTTGATACGCAAAGGGCAGCGCTCGCGTTATGTCGGCGCCGCGTTTACCGTTCGCAACGAGGCTGATCTGGTTCGCCTTGAAGCCGAGGCGAACGCACGCCGACTGCCACAGGGCTCTGTCCCGGGAGGCGGAACTGGTGTCGAACTGACCGACCCCGCCGGGAATCTCCTGTGGCTGGTCACGGGTCAGCAGCCGCTCGATCCGCTGCCATTGCGGGAACCTACACACGCTCTCACCAATGACCCCAGGCAGCTTCGCAGGGTGAACGCCATGGTGCGGCCGCCGCTGGAGCCCGCAGCCGTGGTGAAGCTCGGCCACGTCGTGCTGCAGACCGTCGACTTTGCTGGCATGGCGCGCTGGTACATGCGGCATCTCGGCCTGATTCCGACCGATGTTCAGTATCTCGAGGATGGGTCACCCAACCTCTGCTTCTTCCGGCTCGATCTGGGAAGCACGCCCGCGGACCATCACACCTTCGTTCTGGCAGGAGGCATCGAGGAAAAGTACGAGCACAGTGCGTACGAGGTGCTCGACCTTGACGCGCTCGGACAGGGCCATAACGTGCTGCGTGCAAACGGCCATCGGCATATGTGGGGCATCGGCCGGCACGTCCTTGGAAGCCAGCTCTTCGATTACTGGTTCGACCCCGACGGCATGGAGTTTGAGCACTACACCGACGGTGATGTCTTCACGGCTGATCATGAGACCCATTACGTCCCCCTCGACATGTCCGGCATCTGGGCCTGGGGCGACGACGTCCCGGCCAGCATGGGCGTCAAGCGCAATCTTGACACGGTGCTCCGCCTGGCTCGCTTGCTGCGGTCCGGACGGCTCTCGCTGGAGCGCCTGAAGTTGCTTGGGCGCGCCATGAGTCCTGCACGACCGTGGCTGTGAGCGCTCTGTCGCTGTCTCTGTAAGGCCCCTCACATCAAGGAGAAGAAATGGCTGTCAAGGTCGTCCGATATATCCATGCCGGCGAACCCCGTTGGGGCGTGGTCCACGACCGCCGTATCGCACCATTGCACTGCGATGGCGCCAGTACTGCCGACTTCGTCACGAATGGCCTCGAAGCGGCCTGGCGCAGCACGCCGGGCGAGGCAACGCTTGCGCTCGATGGTGTCACGCTGCTACCGCCGGTGACCCCAGACCGCCAGTTTCTGTGCCAGGGCATCAACTACGCAAGTCATGTACGCGAGTCAGGCATGGACCCCGACAAGATCGGCTTCAACACGCTGTTCACCAAGGCTCCGTCGTGTCTGGCCGCGGCTGACGCCGACGTCGTGAGGCCTGGGCATGTGCACCTGCTCGACTACGAAATCGAACTGGGTCTGGTTGTGCGCAAGCCGCTGACGGGCGCCCTCCGCATCGGCCCGGAACAGCTTCATGAGTTTCTCGCGGGTGTAACCATTGTCAATGATATTTCCGCCCGCGACGTCCAGCTGCCACAGGCTCAGTTCTACAAAGGAAAGAGCTATCGCAGCTTCGGTCCCGTAGGTCCTTTCCTGGTACTGCTGAATGCAGAGGAATGGGCACGCTGGCCTGAGCTGCGCATGCGGCTACATGTCAACGGCCAGCCCCGCCAGGATACCTACTGCGGCGACATGATCTTCAAACCGCACCAGACGCTGACGGAGTTGTCCGCTCTGCACGATCTGCAGCCCGGTGACCTTATCGCTACCGGGACTCCGGCGGGCTGTGCAGCGCGGGCGCCGGGCAAGCTGGCCATGTGGATGTTTCGCCATGTACTGTCCGACCGTACGAAGTGGCAACTCTTCATCAAAAAAGGTCGCTCGAACCCCGCGTACCTGCAGCCTGGGGACATCATGACTGCCTCGATACGCACCGACGATGGTGCGATCGAGCTGGGCGAGCAGCGCAATCGCGTGGTGTCGGCATGAACGCCCACGACCTGGGACCTGCCGCTCAAGCGAAGCCGTATTGGAATCGCTGACCCTTGCGCAGCGTTCCTGCTTCCACTTTGCGCGAAGACCTTCCCGCTTTCGCAGATTGAGCAGGCATACCTGCACGCCACCCGGCGCGAGCCGCGGCGGGCAGTTCTGTTGCCACTGCAACACTGACAAGAAAACAGCCTCTCAACAAGGAGACAAGCATGCCCGATACAACGGTGGGCGGCAGGACTCTGTCCGCCTCAATCCGGACCCAGGCCGATATCGACGCCTTTGAGCGCACGCCCTGGCAAGAGAAGGTTCCCGCGCAAAATACATACGAACTCCTGTGCCGAGCCTGCGATCGCCATCAGGAGAAGACCGCACTTCGCTTTGTCATGACCGGAGCGCCAGACGCTTCCGAGTTCACGGTGGATTACGCAAGCCTGAAGGCACGCGTGACGCAAGCCGCCAACGCGTTCTTCCGCGTCGGTGTGACACCAGGCACTGCGGTAACCGTGCTGCTTCCCAATCTCCCTCAGACCCACTATGCCTTGCTAGGCGCCCAGGCGGCGGGTATCGCGAGTCCCATCAACCCGATGCTCGAGGTGGACTATATCGCCGCCATCATCGAAGAGACCCGGGCCCAGGTGCTGGTCGCCTGCGCGCCGATGGAAGACAGTACGCTTTGGGATAAAGCTATCGCTGTGGTCAACCGCTGTCCTGGGGTGCGGACGCTGTTCGTCGTCAGCGCTACGCCGTACGTTGGCGAGCAAGAGCGCAAGCGCCTGGAGGCAGCATTCGAAGCCGCGTCGCGGCCGGCTCGCGCGGACGTGAATATCGTCAGCTTCGAACAGGCGTTGGCGGCCGAGCCTTCGGACATGCTGGTCTCTCAGCGACGCTTCTTGCCAACCGACATCTGCTCGTACTTCCATACCGGTGGCACCACCGGGCTGCCAAAAGTCGCGATGCACGCGCATCTCAACGAGGCGTTCGTTGCGTCCATGCTGGGCGCGCTAACCCCGTCCCCCAATACAATCCTGTGCGGTCTTCCGCTGTTCCATGTGAACGGCGCAATGGTGACGGGCCTGGCCGCCTTCCATAGCGGCTGGGAGGTCGTCATGCTCACGGCGGCCGGCTATCGCGGTAACGGCGTGATGCCGAACTTCTGGAAACTGGTTGAACGGTTCCGGGCAAACAGCTTCAGTGGTGTGCCGACAATCTATAGCGCGCTAGCTGACCTGCCTCGCGATGGCGTCGACATTTCCTCGCTGCGCTTCGCTTTTTGCGGCGCCGCGCCACTGCCGGCCGAAGTGGCGAGACGCTTCGAAGCCGCTGCCGGCATCCCTTTATACGAAGGCTACGGGATGACGGAAGCCGCCTGCGTCTCGGCCTTGAATCCGCCGCTGGGCGAGCGCCGCCTTGGTAGCGTTGGATTGCGCCTTCCCCACCAGGCCATCGGAGTCTGGAAGTCTGGTACCGCAGGCCTTGCCGCTGAACCGGCCGCTCCTGGTGAAACCGGTGTTATCGGCGTTCATGGTCCCAATGTGTTCCCCGGTTACTTGCGAGAGCAGGATAACCGCGGCATCTGGCTAAAACCGGGATGGCTCAACACCGGCGACCTCGGCTATCTCGACACGGATGGCTACCTGCACCTGACGGGCCGTGTCAAAGAACTGATTATTCGTGGCGGTCACAATATCGATCCGGCGATGATCGAGGAAGCGCTTCTTCAGCATCCGGCTGTGGCCATGGCTGCCGCAGTCGGCCAGCCGGATGCGCACGCCGGTGAATTGCCTGTTGCCTACGTCACGCTCAAGCCGGGGCACGCGCTCTCTGCGGATGAACTGCTCGCTGCGGCGCGCTCGCTCGTACCCGAGCGCGCCGCGGTGCCGGCACGTATTGAAATCCTGCAAGCGCTACCGCTGACCCCAATTGGCAAGGTGGCGCGCGCGGAGTTGCGCATGCGCGCTGTCGAGGAAGTATTCCAGGAACAGCTGACACAGGCCGGTGTGCCCGCCAGCGTACGCGTTGGTCCCGATATCCGGAGGGGTACGGTGGCTTTCGTCCAATGCGCCGCCGCCGACGCAGAACGTGTGCGGGATCTCCTGGCCGGACGGTTTCCATTCCCGCTCGACTTCACTCATCCGGCGTAACCCCCGGCGCGATCCAGTGATGAAAAAGATTGTCCTTCGAACCATCTTGTTCGCCTTGCCAAGGGTGCTCAATCTGACCGCCTGGAAGCACCCGCATTTTCGCCAGCGACTGAAGCATAAGAACTGTACCGCCTTCATCGGTCTGCTGGACGGAAGCGTTGGTCTGAACCTCGAGATTAAGGGGGGGAAGGTGCGATCGCGGAACGCTAAAAGCGTCGAACCCGACGTCAGCCTGCTGTTCAGGGATCTCCCCACGGCCCTGAAATTCCTCATGCCCAACCCGGATCAGGGCGATATCATCCACGCCGCGAAGAATTTCAAGGTCATCACGAAGGGGCCGGATCCCTTGGTGGTCTGGTTCATGCAAACGCTGAACCTCAGCCAGACTGTGGGCGTCTCGATGGGTACGCCGATGGCCGACGGAACGCGCCGCTTCACGACATGCACGAATGGCGGGCCGCTGTTCGTCTATGTAAAAGCGGGGCGCATCCTACGCGTGACACCTCTCGAGTTCGACGCCGACGATGCCCAAGGCTGGGAGATCAGGGCGCGCGGGAAGACCTTTCGACCGCAGCGCCGTGCACTGGTAGCGCCCCATGCCATGACGCTGAAGTCGGTCGTCTACTCGGACAAACGCATTCTTCATCCGATGAAGCGCGTGGATTTCGATCCCGATGGCGAGCGCAATCCGCAGAATCGAGGGAAATCAGGCTACGTGCAGATCTCATGGGACGAAGCCCTTGATATTGTCGCCAGGGAAATCAACCGGCAGAAACGGGTTCACGGTCCTGGTGCCATCACCTTTCCGATGTCGTCCCACCATCAGTGGGGCAACGTCGGCTACTACCTCAGCGCCTTGACGCGCTTCGCCAATCTGATTGGTTTCACCCGTGTCGCAGCCAATCCGGACAGTTGGGAGGGCTGGTACTGGGGCGCGATGCATCACTTCGGCAACTCCATGCGAATAGGCGTACCGGCGGGCTATGGTGGAGTCGAGGATTGTCTCAAGGAAGCCGAGCTGATTGTCTTCTGGTCCTGCGATCCGGAGAGCACAAATGGTGCCTATGCGGGGTTCGAAGGAACGCAACGGCGCCTGTGGGCCAAGGAACTCGGCATCGAGTTCATACACATCGACCCGCACAACAATCCGACGGCGCAATTGCTCGGCGGGCGCTGGATTCCGGTACGGCCGCAAACTGACGCCGCTCTGGCTACTGCAATCATGTATGTGTGGGCGGTCGAGGACTTGTACGACAAGGATTACGTTGCGACCCGCACGACGGGCTTCGAAGAGTGGAAGGCCTATCTGCTGGGACAAACCGACGGTATCCCCAAGACCCCGGAGTGGCAAGAAACCGAAACGGGCGTTCCCGCTAAGGACGTGCGCGCCCTCGCGCGAAAGTGGGGCAACAGGAAGGTCTATCTGGCAGCCGGCATGACGGGCGCAGGATTCGGCGGCGCTGGCCGCGGCGCCACAGGGCAACAGTGGGCGCGCTGCATGATCATGATGATGGCGATGCAGGGCTGGGGCAAGCCAGGGGTCAATTTCGGATGCCTTCAGCTCGGCACGCCGGTGGACCTCCATTTCTACTTTCCGGGGTACGCGGATGGAGGGATTTCCGGTGATCTGATGTGGACTGGCAACGCTGTCAATAACTATCAGCGGATGCCACACATTCTGACGATGAACCCCGTCAAGCAAATGGTCCCGCGGCAGCAGCTGCCCGACGCCATCATCAACGGCCACGCCAGCGGCTATCTCTGGGACGGCATTTCGCAGGAAGCGCAATTCGCGCCTTTCACGTATCCGATGCCAGGTTATTCGCCCATCCACATGATCTACCGGTACGGAGGCTCGGCATTCAGCACCGTCACCAAGTCCGGCCGATGGATCGATGCCTATCGTCACCCGAGCATTGAATTTGTCGTCAATCAATCGATCTGGATGGAGGGCGAGGCCCAGTTCGCTGACATCATTCTTCCGGCATGCTCCTCGCTGGAGCGCTGGGACATTGGCGAGTGGTCGAATTCCGGGGGGTACGCGCATCACGGGATCGCCGGCGTCAATCATCGCGTTATAACGCTGCAACACAAGTGCATCGATCCACTCGGTGAGTCGCGGTCTGACTACGACATATTCACCGGAATTCTGGAGCGGCTTGGTCTCGGCGCACTGTTTACCGAAGGTGGTTCGGAACTTGACTGGGTCAAGCGCGTGTTCGATGGCTCCGATCTGCCGAACCACATCTCCTGGACGGAATTCTGTCGCAAGGGTTACTACGTTGTCCCCCCGGAAAGGCCGGAGTTCAGCCAACCGGTGGATATGCGGTGGTTCGCGGAAGGCCGCCAGAAGGACCTCCCCGAGCCGCATCCGCTACCAAGCCAATTTGCCGAGGAGTTCGGCAAGGGCTTGCAAACGCCCAGTGGCAAGATCGAGTTCGTTCCTGAAATTCTCAAACGCCACACAGCAGACAATCCCGATCGCCCGGCGCTCAATCGCTACATCCCCTCGTGGGAAGGTCTCGGAACCACCACGCTGGCGGGGAAGTATCCCCTGCAGATGATCGCTACGCATTCTCGCTATAGCTTCCACACGTCGGGCGATGGCAAGAACAGCGCCGTGAATCACGTGCGGGACCACCGTGCCCGTATCGCCGGCCATGACTTCTGGCTACTGCGCATCAACGCCGTCGACGCGGAAGAACGCGGGATCACACACCGTGACCTGGTCAAGGTCTATAACGACCGCGGGGCGGTGATCTGTGCTGCAGATATCTCGTCGCTGATGGTTCCAGGCGTGGTGAAGTCGCATGAGGCGAGTGCCGAGTTCCAGATGGTGGACATCGGAGGCGAAACGGTCGAGATCGGCGGTTGCATGAATATCCTCACGCCGGACCGCCCCCAGACGCGTGGCACGAGCAGCATGAGTCCCAATTCATGTCTGGTGCAGATTGAAAAATGGCATGGCGCCGAGCAATTCAAGCTCCGCGCCCCCGCGGGGATCGCTCATGACTAAGTGGAATCTCATCATCAACGTCGGCCGTTGCGAGAATTGCTATAACTGCGTAATTGCCGAGAAGGACGAACACGTCGGCAACGACTTTCCCGGGTATGCGGCTCCCGCATCCGTGTCCGGTGAAAGCACGATCCGCATTCTGCGCCGCGTCGAGGGTCACGCGCCAATGGTCCGGACGACCTATCTGCCCGTCATGTGCAACCATTGCGACAACGCGCCATGCATGAAGGTGGGCGGTGACGCGATCACGAAGCGCAAGGACGGCATCGTCATTATCGACCCCGTCAAGGGCAAGGGCCGCAAGGACATCGTGCGTTCCTGCCCTTACAAGGCCATTGTCTGGAACGAGGAGCTCCAGCTCCCCCAGACGTGGATCTTCGATGGCCATTTGCTCGACAACGGTTGGCAGCGCCCCCGCTGTCAGCAAGCATGCCCAACCGATGTCTTCGAGGCGGTGAAGCTTGACGACAGCGCCATGGCCCGGAAGGCCAGCGCCGAGGGATTGAAGGTGCTGCTGCCCAAGCTTGGCGCCAGGCCGAGAGTCTATTACCGGGGGCTGGAGCGCTGGGAAACTTGCTTCATCGGCGGCAGCGTCAGCGTCAAGGCATCTGGCAAGTCCGATTGTGTTGCGGGCGCCGAAGTCTCGCTGTACCAGGGCGACAAGAAGATTGCCATGACAGCAAGCGATGATTTCGGCGACTTCCGCTTTGGCGACCTGCCCGCGAAAAGCGGCGTCTATCGCATTGAAATCCATCACAAAGCAGGAACGGCGCACAGGGAATGCGAACTGCACGAAAGCCTGTATCTCGGCGAAATCGTTCTAGTTCCCACGGCGTCGGACGTGGAAGCGGGATCCGTCGCTAAGCGCGCCCCGATGAGCTGACGCCACGGCTGAGATAGCCGTTCCCATCGCCACTTTTCAGCCGGGTCCGGCGAGACCCGGGGTACACAGCCGCGAACTCTCATTCGGCGTTTGCGTTGCTGTGTCTCGATGGTGCGCGGCTGCACGCTGTGACGACCCTTCCAGATCTCTTTCCACATGCTTTCATGACCACCGCTACGATAACGAGGAGACATTGCAGCATGAAAGAGCGCCTTCTTACCTGCGCAGCCGTCGGATTGTTTTCCGGGGCAGCCCACGCCCAGTCCAGTGTCACGCTGTATGGGGTTGTTGACACCAATCTCGAATACGTTAATCGAGTTGGATCTGTTCCGTTACCCACGAATCTCTACAACCCTGGGATGGGGCACAGCGTCACCCGATTGAACAGCGGCGGCCTTGCGGGATCCCGCTGGGGCTTGCGCGGAGAAGAGGACCTGGGCGCGGGCATGAAGTCGCTATTCGTACTGGAAAGCGGCTTTCAGGCCGATACAGGTGCTCTGGAGATGAACAACACACTGTTTGACCGACAGGCGTACGTCGGTTTGCGAAGCAACAAGTTTGGCCAACTCACATTCGGCCGGCAATATACTTCCCTCTTTCTCGGATTGGCTAATTTCATGCCGGGGGCCTACTCGGTTCAGTATGAGCCGATCGGTGTGATAGCCGGTCCAAACTTCCGCGAAAACAATGCCGTTCAGTACGCCGCCGTGGTGGGGCCGGTGACGGCGATTGCGCATTGGTCCTTTGGTGTCGGGATGACTTTGCCCCCTACCAGTCCGTTCGCTCAGCAAGTCGTGGTCGGAGGCAATGGCGAGGTTCCGGGGCGAGCCAGGAATGACACGGGGTATGGCGCCGCGCTGATCTATATGCCCGGCGCGTTCGGCTTCACCATCGACTACGATCAGTACAATCCGTCAATCGCCCAGGGCAGCGGTACCAATCGGCGCGTAGCGGTCGCCGCGAGCTATATGTTCGATAGCAAGACCAAGGTCATGGGCGGGTATCGTTGGGGACAGAACAAGGATCAGAATAGCCTGACAGTTTTACGCGATGACTATTACTGGCTTGGGGCGAATTATCAATTGACGCCATCCGTCGAACTGACGCTTGAATATGATTACCAGAAAGTCCGAAATCTGAACGGCAACGCTGCGGTGGCGAACCCTTGGCAATTGCTCTTCATGGCCAAATATAGCCTGAGCAAGAGGACAGATTTGTATGTGTCCACGGCCTATGCGCGGAACGCCGGACTGATGCTCGAATCCGGGGCGTCTGGCTATGGCGCCAGCCTCTTACTCAATAACACTTACGCGCCGGCGAACGGGCAGACGTCTATGATCGGCGTTGCAGCAGGTGTCCGCCATATCTTCTGATAATACTCAACGTCGGGGCCGACCATTCCGGCCCCCGGCTTGGGCGCGTATCTGCGTCGCTTTGCGAACAGGGACTGGTCATCCACAAGCCCGGCAAAGTGTCGGAGGACCCACCTAACAAGATGCACCGCAGATCAGCATCCTGGATGTGCTTAACGAAACCGAGCAATGGCTTCACAAGGCAATCTGCATCAGGGTACCGGCGCCCATCTCGTCCGGCTTGAATGCCGGAGACGGGCGCACGGCAGCGGGGAGATCCGTAGCGCTGATGGGCAAGAATCCCAGGCGGGCGAAATAGCCCGAAGCGGTTTCAGTCTGAAGGACGATGGAGTCGACCCCTTGCAGCCGGATATCCGCGACGATGGCCGACAGCATCAGCTCGCCAAGACCCGCCGATCTCCCCCGTTGCGCAACGACGAGAGCGCGAAGCACCCCCGTTGTCTCATAGCGCTCGACGCCAGCGCAACCGAGCAGCCCGGCATTGTCGCGGACCACGATGTACTGGTCGATCCGATCGCGTACTCCCTCGATGGAGAGCGATGACGCGCGCAGCAGAGCTTCAACATCCGGCCAGTCTTCTTCGGACGCATAGTGAGGGCGCATGATGCATTCCTTCATACAAGCGTTCCTGTATCGTACTTTTGCCGGGCTGTTTTCGCTTTCAGGGATTCTTCTTAAGTAGAGTTGCTATGTCGCGAGGCAGCCGAGTAACGGGATGCCATCTCGGGATGCCATCTCGCGGCCGTTCAACCCCAGGTCAAGGTTGCATCCTCAAGCATATGGCCTGGCAGGATGTAGTCGCCGTGCATGATGGCGAGGGATTCCAGCTCGCAGAGGCAATCCTCCGCAAGCGTGGTCATATCAAA
Source organism: Cupriavidus sp. 22TCCZM01-5 (assembly GCF_057798915.1). NCBI lineage: Bacteria > Pseudomonadati > Pseudomonadota > Betaproteobacteria > Burkholderiales > Burkholderiaceae > Cupriavidus > Cupriavidus sp. 22TCCZM01-5. Next base: position 20,730 of record NZ_JBYOJR010000032.1, on the reverse strand, counting down.
CTTGCAATACAGGTAGCGCTGACGGAATGTGCGTTTCTCCCCGCGTAACCCCCGAGCGAGGGCGTCAGGCGATTCCACCGCGATATGCTCGATCGTCCTGAACTGGACGGCGATGCCGCACTGCTGTCCAAGCCGGCCAAGCTCCAGGGCGTCTTCCCATGCCGTCTCGTAGTCCAGGTCAACCGTACCTTCCGCATGCGATCTGATGTGCTCGATCGCGCTGGCTCGATTTCGTGCGACGTATACGCTCATGGAGAGTCTCCCCGGGGGAGTCCATCGTGATGAGAATATATCCACTAATGTGGAAGCTGCGCAACTGTGCTGGGCTCAGGTCCGGCGATGCCCGCAGCGTGGGCGTGCGCTTCGACGACGCGGTTCCGGCCGCCGCGTTTGGCCAGATACAGCGCTTCGTCACCTGCCAGGAAGAACGCGCGCAAGTCGGAGAAGGTGCGATGCTCCGTTCCGGCCTGGGCGTCAGTCGCGACCCCGATGCTGACCGTCAGCGTGGCGGATGCCGCGGCGCCGACTTCAATGCGCAACGATTGAGCAGCGGCTCTGATGGCTTCGGCGACCTTACGCGCACCGGCTTCATCGGTGCCAGGAAGCAAGATGGCGAATTCCTCACCTCCGTAGCGGCCCGCATAGTCTCCAGGGCGACGGATATGCCTCCGAATGCACTGCCCGACGGCAACCAGGGCGTCGTCTCCCGCCAGGTGTCCGTACACGTCATTGAATTGCTTGAAGTGGTCTACGTCGAGCATCAGCAGGGAGAGCGCCGTACCGTCGCGCCGTGCCCGACGCCATTCCTGGTCCGCGGCATCGTCGAGCGCCCTCCGGCTTCCCAGGCCGGTCAGCCCGTCGGTAGCGACCATCGATCGAAGGTGCTCTTCCATCTCGAGGCGGCGTTGCCATTGGCGGGACAGCATCACAGCGAGGCCAATGATCAGGATGCCGATGCCATTGGCCAGGCCCGCAAACCACCAGGCGCGCCGATACCATGGATCGAGGACGTCCTGCACGGAGAGCCCCACCACCATCACGAGCGGATAGCCGGGGACCTTCCGGTAGCTATACAGGCGCTGCACGCCATCAATCGCGGCGATACCGATGAAGTTTCCTTCCGTGCCGTGCAGCAGCGGGGGAAAGGAGGCGCTGCTGGAGATGTTGTGTCCGATATCCGCCTCGGCATACGGGCGACGCATGATGACAGTGCCGTCCGTGCGCAGCAAGGTAATGCTGCCGCCGGCCCCCAGGTTGACGCCTTCAAAGAGCTTGCGAAAGTAATCCAGCCGCAGCGTGCCCACCGCGACGCCATGAAAGCTGCCGTCGGACCCGGACAGGCGGCGGCTCAGCGCGATGGATGCTGTCCCGGTTGTCACGCGTGGCTGAAACGGCTTGCTGAGAAAGATGCCCTGCGTTGCCGATTTCGCATGCACCTGGAAATAGTCGCGGTCGCTGACGTTGTTGGGACGGGGCGGCCAGGCAGCGGAATCCAGCACCAGGTTGCCCTGCGCATCGGTCGCCAACAAAGACCCCATGTCCTCGGCGTTCATGGAGCGGTCAAAGATCAGGCGTTGCCGTAACTGCCTGGGCATGGCCATCACTTCCGGGTCATGCATCGCGTCGGACACGCCGCCGAGTGCGAGTTCATAGATGCCCAGATTGCGCGAGATATTGCGCTCCAGGGTCAGGGCGATGTTTGAAGCGGCTTCGCCCGCTCTGGTCAGGGCATCACTGCGCATCTGGACGAGCGCCATCGCGACTAAACCCACAACAACGCACGTTAGAGCGATGGCCGCCGGGACGATAAGTCCCGCAGGTGAGAAGCGCGAACGATGCTTCTCTAGTAAGTGGCTGACGGGCCGCATTCCAATATTCTGCTGCTTTCTGACAGTCGCCATTGTAGTGCTGCCCTGACGTTGCCCGGTCCACGAACTCGCTGGAGCGGGTTCACGGCGAAGCAAGACAGACACTAGCAAACTGTTCCGCTCAGTCAGCACGGCGACTGTACTCTCTCGCGCCTCCGGACGCTCCCTACCATTTTGCCTAACGGACAGAGTCCGCGCGCAAGGTTCTTGCCGGCGCGGATGTCGAAGCATGAATCATCGCGTTGGACGGTAGTCGGAAATGAGTGATCTGTGGCTAAGAAATCCATCTCTTGCCTATGTGGCCTGGCAATCCCGGGAGCGCACGGGCGCAGGACACAGTGGCTTTGCGCCGCAGTCGATCATCCAGCATCGTGCCATGCTGGACAGGTTCCACCGGCATCTCGTTTCCCACGGCGTGACGATGGCGAACTTTGGCAGCGGGCATATCGAAACATTCTGGCTTGAGCCGGAGGTCGCTTCCCACGCCGCGGACACGCGCACGCGCTATGTGCAATTGCTCGATCGTCTCTGCCGGTACCTGATCGACATTGGTCTCAGGGACGACAATCCGGTTGCCGCCCTGGTAAGCGATGCAGGGTGGTCCGGTCAGGGAAGCACTCCGCTATTCCTGCCGGAGGAGATAGATCTGCGGCTGCAGGAATTCGTCAGGATGGATCTGGATGGCGATGTGGCGAGCCTGCGCATGCGCGCGGTTGTCGGCCTGTTTCTTGGTTCGGGGATCACCGCCGCGGAAGGGCGCGCGGCGGAGCTGGGCGACCTTCATCTTGCTGACGATGCGCCTTACATAGTTGTCGCGGCCGGGCGCGGAAAGCCCGCCAGGAGAGTGCCGCTGGAAGGCTTCAGCATTGACGCCCTGAATGCATGGCGGGCCCGGCGCCGATTGCTGGCCATCGAAGGCAACCTGCTCTTCGCGTTGCGCGCCAGCGGCAAGCCTGTCACCGCCATGAGTCTCGGCAACATCGTCCGGGAAGCATTCGGAAAGATCGGCTATGAGGCCCCGGACATGAGCCCGCGGATTCTTCGGAATACTTACTGCCGGCGCGCGCTGCTCGCCGGCGTGCCGCGCGAGCGTGTATCGCAGTTGCTGGGCCTCTCGAGCAACCATACCTGCGACCGCATCCTCGCCACGATCGAAAGCATGCAGGGCGACAAGGACATGCAGCGTGGTCGGAGCGGCGACTCCGGCTTTGCCGGCGCCACTGCCGGCACAGGCCAGTGAAGGAAGATACCTTGGCTCGCTTGCCATAGCCGCTGCTACGCCGAGCGAGCCACGCGCATGGGGTGGCGCGTGAAACAGGTACTGGCCACCGAGAGCGGCGGCCAGCCGGTTTGCAGCAAGTATTGCTCAGCTGAACAGCGTCATGGCTTTGCCGAGGGTGGACCAGATACCCGCGCCCAGCGGAATGAGCGCGTAGGCCCAGAATGCGATCAAGAGCGTGGTCTCGGCGAATGTGCGGTTGTTGTCTTGCATGTCAGGGCTCGTGTGTTGTGGGTGCAAGGATTGCGGTCAAGCCGTGGCGCGCTCACGCGACGCTCGATACTTCGCGCAGATGGTGCCGCGCATGAACCGGGCGCACCAGCAGGTTGCAGATAAACCCGACCATCAGCAGCGCCGCCATGATGTGCAAGGTATCCACGTAGACCTCGGACCTTGGCACCCCGAGCGCCAGCTTGTATTCCCGGATGTAGTTCACCAGTGCCGGGCCGGCGATGCCGGCAGCTGCCCAGGCCGTGAGCAGCCGGCCATGGATCCCGCCGACATAAGCGGTGCCGAACATGTCTGCCAGGTAGGCCGGAATGGTGCTGAAGCCGCCGCCGTACATGGTCAGGATCAGGAAGTAGCAAGTGACGAACATGGCGACGTTGCCGGCGGCGCCGATGGCCGGCACGGCCAGGTAGAGCGCGGCGCCCAAGGCGAAGAAGACCGCGTAGGTCGCCTTGCGGCCCAGGTAGTCGCTGGCCGAACTCCACAGGAAGCGGCCGGTCATGTTGCCGATGCTGAGCAGGCCGACGAAGCCGGCTGCCGCGGCGGCGGTGATGGCGCCCTTGAAAGTTTCCTGGATCATCACCGCGGCCTGGCTCAGCACGCCGATGCCGGCGGTGATGTTCAGGAACAGGATCAGCCAGAGCAGGTAGAACTGCGGCGTCTTCAGTGCCTGGTCGATGTGCACATGGGCGTGCGTGACCATCTTGCCTGGCTTGCTCGTCGGCACATAGCCTTCGGGTGCCCAGCCCGGCGCGGGGATCCGGATGGCCAGAGCGCCGATAGACATCGAGAGAAAGTAGATCGTCCCCATCACCAGGAGCGTTTCCGCTACGCCCGTGCTGGTTGCGCTCTTGAAGTGGTTCATCAGCGCGACCGAAAGCGGCGCGCCAATCATGGCGCCGCCGCCGAAGCCCATGATCGCCATACCCGTGGCCATGCCGCGCCGGTCCGGAAACCAGCGGATCAGCGTCGACACCGGCGAGACATAACCCAGGCCCAGGCCAATGCCGCCCAGCACGCCGTAGCCCAGGTAGACGAGCCAGATCTGGTGCAGCCAGATGCCAAGCGCAGATACCAGGAAGCCGCCGCCGAAACAGCAAGCGGCAGTGAACATGGTGCGCCGGGGCCCGACCTTCTCCAGCCACTTGCCGGCGAAGGCGGCCGAGATGCCGAGGAAAAAGATCGCCAGGGAGAATACCCAGCCGAGCGTGGTGAGTTGCCAGTCGCCGGGCACGGAACGCGTCACCCCGAGAATCCGGGTGAGCGGTTCATTGAATACCGAGAACGCATAGGCCTGGCCGATGCAAAGGTGCACTGCCAGCGCGGCAGGCGGCACCATCCACCGGTTGAAGCCCGGCCTGGCAATGATCGCCTCCTTGGAGAAGGCTGAAGGACGGGGGGCATGCGGCAGGTATGCGGACGCCGGGGCGTGGGTTTGCGAAGGCGTTTGCGCCTGGGCGGAAGAGGGCATGTCTTTGTCTCCTGGCTAAAGTGGCAGCCTCTGACTGTCGTCTGGTGCGACGGGGCTGGAGTGCGCCCTTCAGCAAAAGCCATGCCGAGGATTGATTTCCTTTGCCATCAAGCACTTGCAGCATGTGCTTCGCGGTGGCGCATGGGACGGAGATGGACAAAATGTCCGGGTGCGGGCCGCGCACGCGACAATCTGTCCACCAGCGGTTCCGCACGACGCGGCGGGCTCGGATTATTCCTAATACTGCCCATTGCGCGAATGTGGCTAGACTCTCCATCCGCCTGCGGCGCGGACGGCGTCCTTGCGCCGGACTGCCGGGTGCAACAGAACTTGAGTGATGAGCGAAAGACAAAGCGCGTCGGCCGATCCCGACAACTGGCAGCGCCGCACGATCCTGGTGGTGGACGACGAGGCCGGCATGCGCTCGTTCCTGTCGCGCGCACTGGAAGGCAAGGTGGCCGGCGTCCTGGCTGCAGACAGCGCCGAGGCTGGCGCCGCGCTGCTCGAGAAGCAGCATGTCGACCTGATCCTGCTCGATGTCGCGCTGCCGGGCTCCAGTGGCCTGGAGTGGCTGCAGGCGCTGCGCAGCGCCGGCAACCCCACCGATGTCATCCTGATGACGGCCTTTGCCGACGTCGAGACTGCGATCGCGGCGTTGCGTTCGGGAGCCTCGGATCTCGTGGTCAAGCCTTTCCGCGTCGACCAGATGCTCAACGCCATCGGGCGTTGCTTCGACCGTGCCCGCCTGGCTCGCGAGAACTATCTCCTGCGCCGTGAACTGGACAAGTACACCATTCACAAGGATTTCATCGGCGAGTCGGACGCCATGAAAAAGGTGATGGCGCTGGTGGCCCGCGTAGCCCCGATGCCATCGACCGTGCTGGTGACGGGCGAGTCCGGCACGGGCAAGGAAGTTGTCGCGCGCGAGTTGCACCGGCTCAGCGGGAGGCAGGGACAGTTCGTACCGCTGAACTGCGGAGCGATGGCCCCCGACATCATAGAGAGCGAATTGTTTGGCCACGCGAAGGGCGCGTTCACGGGGGCCGCTGGCGCTCGCCACGGTCTGTTCCTCTACGCGGACGGCGGTACGCTGTTCCTCGACGAGATCGCGGAACTGCCGCTGCCGATGCAGGCCAAGCTGCTACGGGTGATCGAGGACCGGCGCATCCGCCCGCTGGGTACCGAGCGCGAGATCGGCGTGGATGTACGCATCGTCGCGGCCGGCAACCGCGACCTTGCCAACGAGGTCGCAGCCGGGCGCTTCCGCCAGGACCTCTACTACCGCCTCGACGTGGTATCGATCGCTATTCCCCCGCTGCGGCAGCGTCCGGAGGATATCGTGCCGCTGGCCGAGCATTTTTCCGAGCAATTGTCGGCGCAGCTCGGCTTGCCGCCGGTGGCACTGCCTCCTTCGCTGGCCCGCCTGCTCAAGCGCTATGACTGGCCGGGCAATGCCCGGGAACTGCGTAACCTCGTCGAGCGCGCACTGATTCTCGGCGAATACCCGATCGAGTCGCTGGTGGCCGGAGGCGGGGGCGCCGCAGCGGAAGAGGCGGATGGAATGCAGGGTGCCGGTCACGGCGCGCGAACCGGGCCCGAAGACCTGGCGGCAACCGGGCCGGACTCATCCGCCATGGCGGATGACCCGAGTCTGCTGGAGACAGTCGAGCGGCGCCATATCGTGAAGGTCCTGGAAGCCGAGCGTGGCAACCGCGCCGAGGCGGCGCGCCGGCTTGGCATTTCGCGACGCACGCTGGACCGGAAGTGCCTGCAGTGGGGCCTGCGCGCTTGAGCATGGCGGCACTCCTGCACCGGTACCGCGGCTCGCTGCGCGCCAAACTGGTATCGATCGTGGTCGCACCGCTGGTGGTCGCGCTGGCGGCCTTGCTGCTGATGATGGCCGTGTGGGGCGACCGGGTATTCCAGGCGCTGCTGGCATACAAGGTCAACAGCGACCTGCTCGTCGCTCACGAGTACTTTGCGCATATGGTCGAGGGCGTGGGCGACCGGGTTGTGCAGGAAGCGCGTTCGTACGCGCTGGTGGACCGGCTGTCGGCGGGCAGCGCCACGGCGCCGCTGTTGCAGGAGGCGCGGCGCAGGCATGGGCTGGACTTCCTGCAGCTGCTCGACCCGCAAGGGCGGCCGCTGGCCCCGGCCGAGGATGGGGCCGCAAGCGGCAACGCCGGCTGGCGTGTCGTTGCCAGCGCGGCCGCAGGGCGCGCCGATGCCGCCACCGATGCGTGGTCCGCCGCGCAGCTCGCCAGTGTTTCGGGCGAACTGGGCCAGCGCGCACAGGTGGCCCTGCGGTCGACCCCGAATGCGGTGCCGACCGAGCGGTCCCTCGAAAGCCGCGGCATGGTCGTGCATGCGGCGGCCCCGGTGTTCGACGCGAGCGGGAAACTGGTGGCCATCCTGCACGGCGGCACGCTGCTGAACCACAACCTCGCCTTTATCGATGCCATCAATGCGCTGGTCTACCAGCCCGAATCCTTGCCCAGGGGCAGCCAGGGCACGGCGACGCTATTCCTGGACGATACCCGCATTGCCACCAATGTGCGCCTGTTCCATGGCGAGCGCGCACTGGGGACGCGGGTCTCGCGTGAAGTGCGCGACAAGGTCCTGCTGCGCGGCGAGAAATGGCTGGACCTGGCCTTCGTGGTCAATGACTGGTACATGAGCGCGTATGAGCCCATCGCCGACAGCAGGGGGGAACGCATCGGCATGCTTTACGTGGGCTATCTGGCCAGACCAATCGCCCAGGTCAAGGAAGTGGCCCTGGCGCTGCTGGTCGGCCTGTTCGTGCTGCTGGCCCTGGCGGGAGCGCTGCTGTCGCTGCTGTGGGCCAGGCGCGTGTTCGAGCCGATGGCGCGCATGGTCGGCACGATGCACGCGCTCAAGGCCGGCGATGCGCAGGCGCGCGTAGGACCGGTTCGCAGCCACGACGAGCTCGGCCAGCTCGCAGGCCAGTTTGACCAGCTGCTGTCGGACCTGCAGGAGCGCAATGACCAGTTGAAGGAATGGGCTGACGCGCTGGACCGCAAGGTCGCCGAGCGTACCCACGAGCTGGAGCATGCCAATGCCGTCCTGCGCGCGACCCGGCAGCAATTGATTACGTCTGAAAAGCTGGCGGTGGCAGGGCAGCTGACTGCCGGCGTAGCCCATGAAATCAACAACCCGATCGCGGTAATCCAGGGCAACCTCGACGTAGCCCGCGACATCCTCGGCACCGCGGCGGAGCCAGTGCAGCATGAACTGCGCTTGATCGACGAACAGGTGCGCCGCATCCACCTGCTGGTCAATCAGCTGCTGCAGTTCGTGCGGCCCGAGGCGTTCGCCGGCAGTACCGAAAGCCTGGACGCCGGCGAAGTGGCCACGCGCTGCCTGGATCTGGTGCGGCACACCATGAAAGGAACGGCGATCCGCATCGAGCTGGACTTGCGTGCGACGCGGCTGGTGCGCATCAGCCGCAGCGAGCTGCAGCAGGTGGTGGTCAACCTGCTGACCAACGCTATCCACGCCATGCCGGACGGGGGGACGTTGACACTCGCCACGCGCGACTGGGCGCCGCACGGCGTGACGCTGCATGTGCGCGATAGTGGCTACGGTATTCGCGCGGACGATCTGCCCAGCATTTTCAATCCGTTCTTCACCACCAAGAAGCAGAAGGGAACCGGCCTGGGCTTGTCCATCAGCTATGCACTGGTGGAGCAATACGGCGGCCGGATCACGGTCGAAAGCGCACCGGGCCAGGGGACGGAGTTCACGGTGTGGCTGCGCGAGGATGGGGTACCGGCAACGGGAGACGGTACCTCTGCGCAACCCTGACCGGGGAGCGTCTCACCAATGCCTTTCGGCCGTTATGCAACGCGCCGCCCGGGCAGCAGCCCGGCATATTCCTTGCCGAGGAATTCCGCCGTGTGTTCGAGCAGGTAGGCACGGCAGCGTTCGCTGGCCGGCGACAATCGCTTGCTGGTCATATGCGCGACATGCCAGGTGCGCTCGATCGGCGTGCCGGCGACGTCCAGCAGCGCAATCTCGTGCGTGCGCAGTTCCAGCGACAGCGTGTGGAGGGACAGCAGGCTGATGCCCATTCCGGCCATCACCGCCTGCTTGATGGTCTCGTTGCTGCCGAGCGTGACAATCTTTTCCGGCGCGAAAAGATGGTCGCGAAACATGTACTCGGCCACGGTACGCGTGCCCGAGCCCGGCTCGCGCAGCAGGAAGGTCTCGCGACGCAGCTCCTGAAGGTCGAATGCCCTCGCATCCCGCAACGGGTGGTGGGGCGAGGCCACCAGGACGTGCGGATGCGCGGCGATGGGCTCCGACACGGCATCGAGTTCGCGCGGCGGGCGGCCCATCAGCGCGAGATCGATGGCATTGTCCTGCAGCAGCCGCAACAGGGTTTCCCGGTTGCCCTCGGCGATGCGCAACTCCACGCCCGGGTGCAGCGTGTTGAAGCCCGCGAGCAGCTTGGGCGCGAAATACTTGGCGGTGCTGATCAGCCCGATGGTGATGGAACCCTGTTCGACGTCCTTGACGGCCTGCAGGCCTTCCTCGGCATCCTTGACCTCGCCGAGGATGCGCGAAGCATGGTGCAGCAACCGGTCGCCGGCCTCGGTCAGCGTGAGTTGACGGCCGACCCGCTCGAACAACGCCAGTCCAACCACCGACTCCAGCTGCTTGACCTGCATCGATACCGCCGGCTGGGTCAGGTGCAGTTCTTCCGCCGCGCGCACGAAGCTGGCATGCCGGGCCACGGTCACGAAAATCTGCAGCTGACGAAGGGTAAGCGCGCGCAGGAAGGACATGGGGCGAAGAAGGGACGGAACGTCACTTACTGTGAGGCCCGGCTCATACTTAAGCAATTGCTTATGCCGGGGGTAAGAATATCTGAATTTACCTTATGCGGGGGCGCGGATATCTTTTCTTCAACGCAGTCACGTCGTTGAACCAGCGAATCCACGGAAGGGAGACAAGCATGAACGCACCCGAGACGATCCAAGCCAAGCCGCGCAAGCGCTACGATGCCGGCGTCATGAAGTACCGGGAAATGGGGTATTGGGATGCCGGCTACCAGCCCAAGGACACCGATGTGCTGGCACTGTTCCGCATCACCCCGCAGGAAGGCGTCGATCCCGTCGAAGCCGCGGCCGCGGTCGCCGGCGAGTCGTCGACCGCGACCTGGACCGTGGTCTGGACCGACCGTCTCACTGCCTGCGACATGTATCGCGCCAAGGCATACCGGGTCGAGCCGGTACCCAACAACCCGGAGCAGTTCTTCTGCTACGTGGCCTACGACCTGTCGCTGTTCGAGGAAGGCTCCATTGCCAACCTGACGGCGTCGATCATCGGCAACGTCTTCAGCTTCAAGCCGATCAAGGCGGCGCGGCTGGAAGACATGCGTTTCCCGGTAGCCTACGTGAAGACCTTCGCCGGTCCGTCGACCGGGATCATCGTCGAGCGTGAACGGCTGGACAAGTTCGGCCGCCCGCTGCTGGGCGCCACCACCAAGCCCAAGCTGGGCCTGTCGGGACGCAACTACGGCCGCGTGGTGTACGAGGGCCTCAAGGGCGGGCTGGACTTCATGAAGGACGACGAGAACATCAACTCGCAGCCCTTCATGCACTGGCGCGACCGTTTCCTGTTCGTCATGGACGCGGTCAACAAGGCATCGGCCGCCACCGGCGAGGTCAAGGGCAGCTACCTCAACGTGACCGCCGGCACCATGGAGGAGATGTACCGGCGCGCCGAGTTCGCCAAGTCGCTGGGCTCGGTCATCATCATGATCGACCTGATCGTCGGCTGGACCTGTATCCAGTCGATGAGCAACTGGTGCCGCCAGAACGACATGATCCTGCACCTGCACCGCGCGGGCCACGGTACCTATACGCGGCAGAAGAACCATGGCGTGTCGTTCCGCGTGATCGCCAAGTGGCTGCGGCTGGCCGGCGTGGACCACATGCACACCGGCACCGCGGTGGGCAAGCTGGAAGGCGATCCGCTGACGGTGCAGGGCTACTACAACGTCTGCCGCGACGCCTACACCCACACCGACCTGACGCGCGGCCTGTTCTTCGACCAGGACTGGGCCTCGCTGCGCAAGGTGATGCCCGTGGCCTCGGGCGGCATCCACGCCGGCCAGATGCACCAGCTGATCAGCCTCTTCGGCGACGACGTGGTGCTGCAGTTCGGCGGCGGCACCATTGGCCATCCGCAGGGCATCCAGGCTGGCGCCACCGCCAACCGCGTCGCGCTGGAGGCGATGGTACTGGCCCGCAACGAGGGGCGCGACATCCTCAACGAAGGCCCGGAGATCCTGCGCGACGCCGCGCGCTGGTGCGGGCCGCTGCGGGCGGCGCTCGACACCTGGGGCGACATCACCTTCAACTACACGCCGACCGATACCTCGGACTTCGTGCCCACCGCATCGGTGGCCTGAGGCAGCCGCCGGCACCGGCACCATGGGGCGGCATCGCAGCGAACCCACAGAACGAGAGGACACCATGCGCATCACTCAAGGCACTTTTTCCTTCCTGCCCGACCTCACCGACGAGCAGATCACCAGCCAGCTCGAATACTGCCTGAGCAAGGGCTGGGCGGTGGGCATCGAATATACCGACGACCCGCATCCGCGCAATACGTACTGGGAGATGTTCGGGCTGCCGATGTTCGATCTGCGCGACGCGGCCGGCATCCTGATGGAAATCAACAACGCGCGTAACACCTTCCCGAACCACTACATCCGCGTCACGGCCTTCGATTCGACCCATACGGTGGAGTCGGTGGTGATGTCGTTCATCGTCAACCGTCCCGCGGACGAACCTGGCTTCCGGCTGGTCCGGCAGGAAGAGGCGGGCCGCACGCTGCGCTACTCGATCGAGAGCTACGCCGTGCAGGCGCGGCCCGAGGGCAGTCGCTACTAAGCCGCATTGCCCGCGCTGCCCGGCGCTGTCGCCGGCGGCCAGCCCAACCCCAACCCCGCAGGAACCACGTTCGCGCTGCCACGGCCGCGCGACGGGGACGCTGCGCCCTGCATCGACCGATTCGACCGATTCGACCGATTCGACCGATTCGACCTTCCCGGAGGCTTCCATGTCCGCACCCGAACCGACCGCACTGCTCCAGCCCGAGGGTAGCCTGGCCGCATCGCTGGCCAGCTCGGGCATCACCGAGCTGCTGGTCCAGCTGGATCGCGAGCTGATCGGGCTGGCGCCGGTAAAGGCGCGTATCCGCGACATTGCCGCGCTGCTGCTGGTGGACAAGCTTCGCGCTGCGCGCGGCTTCAGCGCGGGCGCGCCCAGCCTGCACATGTGCTTCACCGGCAATCCCGGCACCGGCAAGACCACGGTGGCCATGCGCATGGCGCAGATCCTGCACCAGCTCGGCTACGTGCGCCGCGGCCATCTGGTGGCGGTGACGCGCGATGACCTGGTGGGCCAGTACATCGGGCACACCGCGCCCAAGACCAAGGAAATCCTGAAGAAGGCCATGGGCGGCGTGCTCTTCATCGACGAGGCCTACTATCTGTACCGCCCCGAGAACGAGCGCGACTACGGCCAGGAGGCCATCGAGATCCTGCTGCAAGTGATGGAGAACAACCGGGACGACCTGGTGGTGATCCTGGCCGGCTACAAGGATCGCATGGACCGATTCTTCGAATCGAATCCGGGCATGTCCTCGCGCGTGGCCCACCACATCAGTTTTCCCGACTACCGGCTCGAGGAACTGCGCCGGATCGCCGACCTGATGCTGGCCGAGATGCAGTACCACTTCGACGACGAGAGCCGCGCCATGTTTACGGACTATCTGGCGCGGCGCATGGCGCAGCCGCATTTCGCCAATGCCCGCAGCGTGCGCAACGCGCTTGACCGCGCGCGGCTGCGCCATGCCTCGCGGCTGCTCGATGACCCGGCCATGATCGTCGACGACGAGGCCCTGACCACCATCACCGCCAGCGACCTGCTCGCCAGCCGTGTGTTTGCGGCGTCCGCCGCGGAGTAAGCCATGCAAGCCCTGATCTTCGATGTCGACGGCACGCTTGCCGATACCGAGACCGCGCACCGCGAGGCCTTCAACGCCGCCTTCGCCGAGACCGGCCTGGACTGGCACTGGGACGAGGCGCTCTACACGCGCCTGCTCAAGGTGGCCGGCGGCAAGGAACGCTTGCTGCACTACTGGCGCATGGTCGACCCGGAAGAAGGCTGCGGCAGCCAGGTGAAGGCAACCATCGACGCCGTGCACGCAATCAAGACGCGCCACTACGCCGCGCGCGTGGGCGCGGGCGGGCTGCCGCTGCGCCCGGGCATCGCGCGGCTGCTCGATGAAGCCGCGCGGTCCGGCCTGCCGCTCGCCATCGCCACTACCACCACGCCGGCCAATCTCGACGCACTGCTGGAGGCGCCGCTCGGTGCCGGCTGGCGCGGGCGCTTTGCCGCCATCTGCGACGCGGGTACCACCGCGGTCAAGAAGCCGGCGCCCGATGTCTATCTGGCGGTGCTGCAGCGGCTCGACCTGGAGCCGGGCGCATGCCTGGCCATTGAGGACTCGGAGAACGGGTTGCGCGCGGCGCAGGCGGCCGGCATTCCCACCGTGGTCACGCCCACCGCCTACAGCGCGCAGGACCGGTTTGACGGTGCCCTGATGGTGCTGCCGCACCTGGGCGACCCCGACGAACCGATGCCGCGACACCTGCCCGGCGCCGACCACCGCTGGGCCGACCTGGCCGCGCTGCGCCGTTGGCATCGGGGCGACCTGTTCGAGGCGCACTGACATGTCCATTACTAACGGTCACACCAGCGAACGCGCGATCCGGCTCGCGCCATCGATCCTGTCGGCGGACTTCGCGCGGCTGGGCGAAGAGGTCCGCGCCATCGAGTCGGCCGGCGCCGATCTCGTGCACTTCGACGTGATGGACAACCACTACGTGCCCAACCTCACCATCGGCCCGCTGGTGTGCGAGGCGATCCGCCCGCATGTCTCGATCCCCATCGATGTGCACCTGATGGTGGAGCCCGTGGATGCGCTGATCCCGCTGTTTGCGAAAGCCGGCGCCGGCATCATCAGTTTCCATCCCGAGGCGAGCCGCCACGTGGACCGCACCATCGGCCTGATCCGCGACCACGGCTGCAAGGCCGGCCTGGTGCTGAATCCGGCGACGCCGCTGGCATGGCTGGACCACACGCTGGCGCAGCTCGACCGGGTGCTGCTGATGAGCGTCAACCCCGGCTTTGGCGGCCAGGCGTTCATCCCCGGCGTGCTGGACAAGCTGCGCGAGGCACGCAAGCGCATCGACCGCCAGGTGGAGGCGGGCGGACGCCCGGTCTGGCTGGAGATCGACGGCGGCGTCAAGGCCGACAACATCGGCGACGTCGCGGCCGCCGGCGCGGACACCTTCGTCGCGGGCAGTGCCGTGTTCGGGGCGCCCGATGCCGACGGCGGCTACCGCGGCATCCTGCGGCGCCTGCGCGAGGCGGCCATGCTCTGACGCGGCCCCGCCCGGACCAGAACACACAGCAAAGCAAGAGGAGACCTGTCATGCCAGAAGTCCAGAGGATGACCCTGACGCAGTTCCTGATCGAGGAGCGCCGCCGCTACCCCAACGCCAGCGGCGGCTTCAACGGCCTGATTCTCAATGTCGCCATGGCCTGCAAGGAGATCGCGCGCGCGGTCGCCTTCGGCGCGCTGGGCGGCCTGCACGGCCACGCCGAAGGCGACGCCGGTGCCGGCGCCGGTGTTGCCATCAACGTGCAGGGCGAAATCCAGCAGAAGCTGGATGTGCTCAGCAACGCGGCCTTCGTGCGCGTCAACGAGTGGGGCGGCCACCTGGCCGGCATGGCGTCGGAAGAAATGGCCGAGCCATACCAGATTCCCGAGCGCTACCCGCGCGGCAAGTACCTGCTGGTGTTCGACCCGCTCGACGGCTCGTCGAACATCGACGTCAACGTCTCGGTGGGCAGCATCTTCTCGGTGCTGCGTGCGCCGGAGGGTACCGACGCCGTGAGCGAGCAGGATTTCCTGCAGCCCGGCACGGCCCAGGTTGCGGCCGGCTACGCGCTCTACGGCCCCACCACCATGCTGGTGCTGACCGTGGGCAACGGCGTCAGTGGCTTCACGCTGGATCCGAACCTTGGAGAATTTTTCCTCACGCATCCGAACCTTCAGGTACCGGCCGATACCCACGAATTCGCCATCAACGCTTCCAACAGCCGCTTCTGGGAAGCGCCGGTGCGGCGCTATATCTCCGAATGCATGGCAGGGCAGAGCGGCCCGCGCGGCAAGGATTTCAATATGCGCTGGATCGCCTCGATGGTGGCCGAGGCGCACCGCATCCTGATGCGTGGCGGCGTCTTCATGTACCCGCGCGATACCAGGGATCCTGCAAAGCCGGGGCGTCTGCGCCTGCTCTACGAGGCCAACCCGATCGCATTCCTGATGGAGCAAGCCGGCGGGCGCGCCAGCACCGGCCGCGAGCCGCTGATGACGGTGGCGCCGCGGGCGCTGCACCAGCGCATCGGCGTGGTGTTTGGCTCGCGCAACGAGGTCGAGCGCATCGAGGGCTACCACACCGACCAGTCGGACCCCGATCTTCCCAATCCCCTGTTCAACGAGCGCAGCCTGTTTCGCGCGTCCGCCTGAGGTGCACGGCCATGTCAGAACGTTATCCCATCATCGCCATTACCGGCTCCTCGGGCGCCGGCACGACCTCCGTCACCCGTACCTTCGAGAACATCTTCCGCCGCGAAGGCGTGAAATCCGTGGTGATCGAAGGCGACAGTTTCCACCGCTATGACCGCGCCGAGATGAAGGTCAAGATGGCCGAGGCCGAGCGCACCGGCAACATGAACTTCAGCCATTTCGGACCCGAGAACAACCTGTTCGGCGAGCTGGAGAACCTGTTTCGCTCGTACGCCGAGTCCGGCACCGGCATGCACCGCCACTACCTGCACAGCGCGGAAGAGGCCGCGCCGTTCGGGCAGCAGCCCGGCACCTTCACCGAGTGGGAGCCACTGCCCGAAGACACCGACCTGCTGTTCTATGAAGGCCTGCACGGCGGCGTGGTCACCGGCGAGGTCGATGTGGCCCGCTATCCCAACCTGCTGATCGGCGTGGTGCCGGTCATCAACCTGGAATGGATCCAGAAGCTGTGGCGCGACAAGAAGCAGCGCGGCTATTCGACGGAAGCGGTGACCGACACCATCCTGCGCCGCATGCCGGACTACGTGAACTACATCTGCCCGCAGTTCTCGCGCACGCATGTGAACTTCCAGCGCGTGCCGTGCGTGGACACCTCCAACCCGTTCATTGCACGCGAAATCCCCGCGCCCGATGAAAGCATGGTGGTGATCCGCTTTGCCAATCCCAAGGGTATCGATTTCCAGTACCTGCTGAGCATGATCCACGACTCGTTCATGTCGCGCGCCAACACCATCGTGGTGCCGGGCGGCAAGATGGAACTGGCCATGCAGCTGATCTTCACGCCCTTCGTGCTGCGCATGATGGAGCGCCGCAAGCGCGCCGCGCTGTGAACCGACGTGATGCAAGGACACTCCAGATGAACGCACCCGAACGCATCGACTCCGCGGCGCGCTGTGCCAACGCGCTGCGCTTCCTGGCCGCGGACGCGGTGGAGCAGGCCAGGTCCGGCCACCCCGGCGCGCCCATGGGCATGGCCGAGATGGCGGAGGTCCTGTGGCGGCGCCACCTGCGCCACAACCCCGTCAACCCGGCCTGGCCCGACCGCGACCGCTTCGTGCTGTCCAACGGCCACGCCTCCATGCTGCTGTACGCGCTGCTGCACCTGACCGGCTACGACCTGCCGATGGCGGAGCTGCGCCGCTTCCGCCAGCTGCACGCGGCCACGCCCGGCCATCCGGAAGTGGGCGTGACGCCAGGCGTGGAAACCACCACGGGGCCGCTGGGGCAGGGGCTGGCCAATGCGGTGGGCATGGCGCTGGCGGAGAAACTGCTCGCCGCGACCTACAACCGTCCCGGCTTCGATATCGTCGACCACCACACGTACGCTTTCCTGGGCGATGGCTGCCTGATGGAAGGAATCAGCCACGAGGCGTGCTCGCTGGCCGGTACGCTCGGGCTGGGCAAGCTGATCTGCTTGTACGACGACAACGGCATCTCCATCGATGGCGAGGTGGCCGGCTGGTTCACCGACGATACCGTGCAACGCTTCGCGGCCTACGGCTGGCACGTGATTGCGGATGTCGACGGGCACGACGCGCACGCCGTGGATGCGGCCATCCGCGCGGCCAGGGCTGAGCGCGGGCGCCCCACGCTGGTCTGCTGCCGCTCCGTGATCGGCAACGGCGCCCCTGCCAAGGCGGGTGGCCACGATGTGCATGGCGCTCCGCTGGGCGTGCCGGAGATCGCCGCGATGCGCACGGCGCTGGGCTGGGAGGCCGAGCCCTTCACAGTGCCGGCGGACGTGGCGGACGCGTGGGATGCACGCGCGCAGGGCGCCGCGCGCGAGGCCGAATGGGAAACATGCTTCGCGGCCTACCGCGCCGCGCACCCGGAGCTCGCCGAGGCCTTCCTGCGCCGCATCGATGGCCGCCTGCCGGAAGGTTTCGACGCGGCACTGCTGGCGCTGCTGGAAGCGCCATCGTCGTTGCTGGGCAAGATCGCCACGCGCAAGGCCTCGCAACTGTGCCTCGAGACGCTGACGCCCGCCGTGCCGGAACTGCTGGGCGGCTCGGCCGACCTGACCGGATCCAACCTGACCAGCGTCGAGGCGTCGGTCTGGGTCAACCATGCCGGACACGGGAACTACGTGAGCTACGGCGTGCGCGAATTCGGCATGGCCGCGGTGATGAATGGCATCGCGCTGCACGGCGGGCTGATTCCCTATGGCGGCACCTTCATGACCTTCTCGGACTATTCGCGCAATGCCATCCGCATGGCCGCGCTGATGCGCCTGCGCGTGGTGCACGTGCTGACCCACGACTCCATCGGCCTTGGCGAAGATGGTCCCACGCACCAGCCGGTCGAGCACGCGGCCAGCCTGCGGCTGATTCCCAACAACCGGGTCTGGCGCCCGTGCGACGGCGCGGAGACCGCGTACGCATGGCTCGCCGCGCTGCGGCGGGACGATGGGCCGACCTGCCTGCTGCTGTCGCGGCAGGCGCTGACGCCGTTCGAGCGCGACGCCGGACAGCGCGCGGGCATCGCTCGCGGCGGCTATGTCCTGCGAGATGTGCCGCAGGCCGATGCGCCGCACGTGGTGCTGGTGGCGACTGGCTCGGAGGTGGAGATCGCCGTGCATGCGGCACAGGAGCTGGCCGGCGCGGGCATCGGCGCACGCGTGGTCTCCATGCCCTGCGTGGAGCTGTTCCACGCACAAGACGCCATCTATCGGGAGACAGTATTGCCGCCGGATATCCCGCGCATCAGCGTCGAGGCGGGCGTGACGTGGTTCTGGCGTGGCGTGGTGGGCGACCGGGGCGTGGCGCTGGGCATCGACAGTTTCGGCGAATCGGCCCCTGCCGAGGCGCTGTACGAGCACTTCGACCTGACCCCGGCGCACGTCGTGGCCGCGGCGCGCGCGCTGCTGGAGGAGCAATCATGACGCGCCCGTCCCTGGCCTGCACCGCAGTGCTGATCGATCTCGACGGCACGCTGGTCGATACCGCGCCCGACATCGTCGCGGCCGCCAACCGCATGCTGGCGGAGCTGGGCAGCGCGCCGCTGCCGTTCGATACCGTGGCCGGCTTCATCGGCCGCGGCGTGCCAAACCTGGTGCGGCGCGTGCTCGACACCGCGCAGTTGGCACAGCGCATCGACGCCACTGCGGCCGAGATGCTGTTCCACCGTCACTATGCCGAAGTCAACGGCCGCCTCGGGCAGGTGTTTCCCGGCGTGGAGGCCGGCCTGGCCGCGCTCAGGCGCCAGGGCTACCGGCTGGCGTGCGTGACCAACAAGCCGCGCGCGCTGGCGGCGCCGCTGCTGGCCATGACCGGCCTGGCCGGCTATCTGGAGGTGCTGGTGGCGGGGGACTCGATCGCGCAGATGAAGCCGGACCCCGAACCGCTGCGCCATGCCTGCCGGCTGCTCGAGGCAGACCCGGCGCAGGGCGTGCTGGTGGGCGACTCTCCGGTCGATGTGGCCGCGGCGCGCGCGGCCGGCATGCCGGTCTGTCTGGTGCGCTATGGCTACGCCGGGCCGGACGGAGTGGCGGCGCTGGGGGCCGACGCGCTGGTGGATTCGCTCGAGGGGCTGCCCGCGCTGCTGGCGCCCGCGCGGCTTGCACCGGCCGCCTGAGGCCGCCCCGGACGGACCGCACAAACACACATAAAGGCAAATGGAGACAGCATGACTATCAAGGTTGCCATCAATGGCTACGGGCGCATCGGCCGCAATGTTCTGCGTGCCCACTATGAAGGCGGCAAGCGGCATGACCTGGAGATCGTCGCGATCAACGACCTCGGCAACGCCGGCACCAATGCGCACCTGACCCGGTATGACACGGTCCACGGCCGTTTCCCGGGCGAGGTGGCGGTGGACGGGGACGCCTTCCGCGTCAACGGCGACCTCATCCGTGTGCTGGCCCGGCGCAGTCCGGCCGAGCTTCCGTGGGACGAACTGGGCGTGGACGTCGTGATGGAATGCACCGGGCTGTTCACCAGCAAGGAGAAGGCCTCGGCCCACCTGCGGGCCGGTGCGAGGAAGGTGATCATCTCCGCGCCCGGCGGCAAGGACGTGGACGCCACCATCGTCTATGGCGTCAACCACGGCGTGCTGAAGGCCAGCGACACGGTGATTTCCAATGCGTCGTGCACCACCAACTGCCTGGCGCCGCTGGTCAAGCCGCTGCATGCGGAGCTGGGCGTGGTCAACGGGCTAATGACCACGGTGCATGCCTACACGAACGATCAGGTGCTGACCGACGTCTACCATGAGGACCTGCGCCGCGCGCGCTCGGCCACCATGTCGATGATCCCGACCAGGACCGGCGCGGCCGCCGCGGTCGGCCTGGTCCTGCCCGAGCTGGAGGGCCGGCTGGACGGCTTTGCCGTGCGCGTGCCGACCATCAATGTGTCGCTGGTGGACCTGTCGTTCGTGGCGGCCCGGCCGACCACGGTGGAGGAGGTGAACAGCATCCTGCGGCGCGCGGCGGATGGCGAACTCAAGGGCATCCTGGACTACAACACCGAGCCGCTGGTATCGGTGGACTTCAACCACAGCCCGGCCTCATCGACCTTCGATGCCACGCTGACCAGGGTGTCGGGCAACCTGGTCAAGGTGTCCGCCTGGTACGACAACGAATGGGGCTTCTCCAACCGCATGCTGGACACCGCGGTGGCGCTGGCCCATGCCTCGCTAGCGAGGTGGTCATGATGCATGATTCCAATGCTGCGTTCCAGGATCCGCAAGCCGCCACGCCGCGGACGCTGGCCGCACTGCTGGATGCCGGCGGGGTGGCTGGCAAGCGCGTCTTCATCCGCGCCGACCTCAATGTCCCGCAGGACGCTGGCGGGCGGATTACCGACGATACCCGCATCCGCGCGTCGGTGCCGGCCATCGAGGCCTGCCTGCAGGCCGGCGCGGCGGTCATGGTGACCTCGCATCTGGGCCGGCCCGAGGAAGGGGCGCCGGACCCGCGCTACAGCCTGGCGCCGGTGGGCCGCCGCCTGTCGGAACTTCTGGGCCGCCACGTGCCGCTGCTTTCCGGGTGGATGGGGGGCGGCTTCCAGGTGCCGCCGGGGCAGGTGGTGCTGCTCGAAAACTGCCGCATGAACCTTGGCGAGAAGAAGAACAGCGACGAGCTGGCACAAAAGATGGCCGGGCTGTGCGACGTCTATGTCAACGATGCCTTCGGCACCGCCCACCGCGCCGAAGCCACCACGCACGGCATCGCCAAGTACGCCCCGATCGCC
>NZ_JBYOJR010000031.1:0-91235 GCF_057798915.1 Cupriavidus sp. 22TCCZM01-5 | reverse complement strand
CATGCAAGATGCCGCGCGGCGACCGCCGTTCGCCCAGTCCCCCAGTAGTCAAGTCAGTCAGTCTTTCGCCGGGATCGATGCAACCGATCTCTGGCGAGGGAGACGCTTCTCCGCAAGACCGGTTGCAAAGCTGGCCTCCACCTTTGCTGCTGCTCTTCCGCGTTTCAGGCTGGCGGAGCCATGCTTTCATCGTGATGACGATGCCGTAACGATTTCCAGCAATGCGATATGGGTGGAAATGATTACCCGTTGGCAATGGAATATCGGTGCCCACAACGGTGACAATTTTTCAACACTGCCGTCGCTAAGCCAGTCTGGCAAGCAATGAAGGAAGATATCGTGCCGAAAGAATATGCAGAGACCACTTACCGGGCCATACATGTCACACGCCTTGTACGCGACCGCCAGGTGGGCAGGCCGCCGAAGGGAAACACCCAGCGATTCGAAGTCATGCGATTGGCAGCGTCCCGGTGGCATCAGTCAATTACGCTGCTGATTGACTGGGATCGTGCTGTCAACGAAGGCTGGCCAGACCTGCGGTCACCGTCCTGCACCCGCACCAGGGCCATCAGGAGCATCGGCCGCAGTCATCAAGCAAGCATCCGCCGGCTCGCCGGAAATTGAAACTGAGATTGCGTGAGGCAACTTCATGCGCACGCTGCTGTATTTCAGTCTGAGAGACACGGCCACCGCGCGACTGGGCGATCTGGCCGGTACCCCGGCACTCGTCGCAGGGCCGTGGTTTGTCCAGCGCGACAATCAGCCCGTCGAGGGATTGCCGACGATTGACGTCGGTCAGACTACGTACCGCGAAGAGGCGGCGATCACAGGAATTTTCATCGGCGCGATCGTCGGCGCGCTTGTCATCTTCAGATACGGCGTTTCCGCCGGTGCCACCGCCGTCGCGTATGTTGGTGCTGTCACGCTTGGCGCGATGATCGGATGGTGGGTCTGCGGATTGGTCGGCGGCAAGATCGGTCGCCTTGAACTGTGGCCGCAGAATGCGCAAATCGCACCGGGCCAATTGCTGATGATCGCCAGTTGCGATTCGCGATCGAAGGAAACTCTGAAGGAGATCATCCACGAACTGGGTGGCGTCGGGGTCGACGAGCATAGTGACCTGATGCCGAATTTCAGATGGCTATGACCGCCGCTTCGGATCGACCGTGCCGGTGCGCTTCCGGGAACGGACGTTACGCGGGCTGAACGAGAAGGGGAAGCCCGAACCGCCTCCAGGAAGTTTGACGGCTAAATCACAAAGTGCCCATGGTTGGATCCTGCTGCTCTGGACTCACATCAACTTCAATTCCTACTGGGTCGAGCATTACGTTGAAAAACTCACTGCTGGAAGATTGAAGACGGCTATGGATCGCGTGACGGCATATCGGGGGTTCGATATCCATGTCGATCTGCATATGGTATCCGGGGACATGTTCGACGTCTGGTTCCAGGTTGAGGGACCCATGAGTCCGCCAGGTGTCGCAGCGATTGGTAAGCGAATCAAAGTCTTTGGCGGGCCGTACTCCAGACGTTGGGCTTACCTCGTGGCAGAGCTGGCTGGGCGGGCCGCCGTAGACGTTATTCTTGGACCGGATGAATGAACGGAGGCCGAGAGCGGAGGTTAGATATGCAAAAGAGATATGGGCGCTGAACCACGTTCGGCGCCCATTCGGCCTTGAACAGGCAGTGACCGCCGGCGCCACGGCGTTGTCAACTTGCCGAACAGGGAACGAGCTGTCGGCAGCAGGCGCCATCGCTCCGAAAGCAGTTGACGAATTTTGGGCCACTTCAGTGAATTCATGCCAGGCAGCGAATCTCGCAGCGAGGTGTTTGCGATAGAGCGAGGCACGCAGCAAATTGACCCGTATGCAGTTCCCCAACGCGCCACGCGGGGAAGGCCACCATGCGCTGCAGAAATCTAACGGTGCGTTCAAGCGACTCGGGATCGGCACCCAAGAACCCCTTGGGCCGTACCGGCGAGCCCCGATGAACTGACTGACTTGGCGAGCTACTCGATCTCCGACAGGGGCGCGTACATCAACGGCGGAATGATTGTCATCGATGGTGGAGCGCATGTGTATCATGACCGGATGTCTTACCGTGGCATCTGCGCTTGGGGTCATATCGGGACATACCCCTAAGCCATGACCGTTGAAAGCCGGCTGAAAGATTGGCTTTCTAACGTTCGATCCATCCCTGCGGGTGTGCGCCTGCATGCCCGGAACACTCTGCGCCTGAGGCTGCGCGCAGTGCGGCGTCGCATTTCATGTTCTTTGAGGAGAATCGTTTTGCGCATACGCAGCCAAAAGGACTTTGCCTCCGGCCTGATGTTTATTCTGGTCGGTCTGGGCTTTTCCTGGGTCGCACGTGGCTATTCCATGGGAACCGCCGCCAAGATGGGCCCGGGGTATTTCCCCTTTCTGCTCGGGCTGGTACTCGCCGTCCTCGGTGCGCTGGTGCTGATCGGCTCGCTGTCGAGCAAGGGTGAGGAAGACCACCTGGCCCGCTGGGACCTGAAAACCCTGATGTGGATCCTGGGATCGGTGGTGCTGTTCGGCCTGCTGCTCAAGCCGCTCGGCATGGTGCTGTCGGTCTTCGTGCTGGTACTGGTCTCCTCGATGGCCAGCCACGAATTTAGCTGGAAGGGCGCGCTTCTCAACGGCGTGGTGCTGGTGCTGATCAGCATGGGCGCCTTCGTGTACGGCATAAATCTGCAGATGCCGGTGTGGCCGGCATTCATTACGGGTTAACGAGACGGCCAAATGGAACTATTTGAACACCTGGCCCTTGGATTCTCCACGGCGCTAACGCTGCAGAACCTTGCCTACTGCTTCCTCGGCTGCGTGCTCGGTACGCTGATCGGCGTGCTGCCTGGCATCGGGCCGCTCGCCACCATCGCGATGCTGCTGCCGGTTACCTACACGCTGCCGCCGGTGGCCGCGCTCATCATGCTGGCCGGCATCTACTACGGCGCACAGTACGGCGGCTCCACGACCGCCATCCTGGTCAACCTGCCGGGTGAATCGTCATCGGTGGTCACAACTATCGACGGCTATCAGATGGCGCGGCGAGGACGAGCGGGGGTGGCGCTGGCCACAGCAGGCCTGGGCTCCTTCTTCGCCGGTTGCGTGTCCACGCTGATCCTGGCCGCGTTCGCCACGCCGCTTTCGGAACTGGCGTTCAAGTTCGGTCCCGCCGAATACTTCTCGCTGATGTGCCTAGGCCTGATCGGCGCCGTGGTGCTGGCCTCGGGCTCACTGCCCAAGGCGGTCGCGATGATCGTGCTGGGGCTGCTGCTGGGGCTGGTCGGTACCGACGTGAACTCGGGGGCCGCGCGCTTCAACTTCGATGTGCCGGAGTTGACTGATGGCGTCGATTTCGTCGCGCTGGCCATGGGCATGTTCGGTTTCGCGGAAATCATCGCTAACCTTGAACAGAAAGAAGACCGCGAGACCTTCACCGATCACGTCACCAACCTGTGGCCCACCAAGGCGGACTTCAGGCGCATGGCGCCAGCAGTGCTGCGCGGTACCGCGCTAGGCTCCATTCTGGGCATCCTGCCCGGCGGTGGCGCGGCGCTCGCTTCGTTCGCAGCGTACTCGCTGGAAAAGAAGACCTCGAAGTACTCGCATGAGTTCGGCAAGGGCGCCATCGAAGGCGTGGCAGGCCCGGAATCGGCCAACAACGCCGCGGCGCAGACCTCTTTCATCCCGTTGCTGACGCTGGGCATCCCGCCCAACGCCGTGATGGCGCTGATGGTGGGCGCGATGACCATCCACAACATCCAGCCAGGCCCGCAGGTCATGACCAGCAACCCGGCGCTGTTCTGGGGCCTGATCGCCTCGATGTGGATCGGCAACCTGATGCTGATCATCCTGAACCTGCCGCTGATCGGGATCTGGGTCAAGCTGCTGCAGGTACCTTACCGCTTCCTGTACCCGGCCATCCTGGTGTTCTGCTGCATCGGCGTCTTCTCCGTCAACAACCAGACCTTCGACGTCTTTACCGCGGCTGGGTTCGGTGTGATCGGCTACCTGTTCATCAAGCTTAAGTGCGAGCCGGCACCGCTGCTGCTGGGCTTCGTGCTCGGACCGATGATGGAGGAGAACTTCCGCCGGGCGCTGTTGCTGTCGCGGGGCAGGTTCACCGTGTTCGTGACCCGTCCGCTGTCGCTCGGCCTGCTGATCGCCGCGGCTATGCTAGTGGCCGTGGTGGCGCTGCCGTCGATCAAGGCCAAGCGCGAGGAAGCGTTCCAGGAAGAGTAGTGCCCAAGCGCTAAGGACCTGCGCCGGCCTGTGGTTCGCGGGTAGGCTGGTGGCTGATCTCGGCGCGGTTGTTCACGCGCGCGCTGGCCTTGACGAACACGTGCTGGACGTTGGCCAGCTCTGGGGGATCGGCCATCGCGGCTGGGTAGCTGCGTACCTGGTCGGTGACAATCTTGCGCGGTGCCGGGCAAGATCGCAGCCCCGCTGGAAGAAGCGTTTGGCGGCGGCCTTGTCGCGCCGCTTCTGCAGCAGGATATCCAGTTCGACGCCATGCTCGTCGAACGCCCGCCACCGCAAGTAGAGGGTCGGCCGGGATATGCCTGCTTCCAGGTGAGTATCCAATCGGGCAGGTAGTCCTGTTTCACCCGCCGCCCCAATAGCACGCAGGATCTCATTCGGACTTATCGAAGATGCCAGCTTCGAGATCTTTCCTGAAATGCTGAACCCAATCGGTTTCATAGCCGATGGGGTATTCCCTTGTAACTTGTGTCGATCGTCTGGTTACCGTGACGTAGCCCTGTAAACCGAAGTTCTCGTCGCCTTTTGGGTCAGTCGTATCCGTTTCCAGGAGTTCGAAATCATCTGCTGCCAGACCATGACGCTGCAAGGTCGCAAGAAAGTCCTGTTGTTCATCCAATTCGATCAGTCGCATCGTCGGCCCCTCACTGGTCAAAGGGGCGAAAACCGAAACTCTCTTCCAACGATTCGAGTTTCATGTCAGCCCTCTTATGTGTGTGCAGCCATGGGTGATGCCTACGACCCGCTCGGCTTACATCACGCCACCTTGACCTCAATGCGGCTCGGTTGCGCGTATTCGGCTTTCGGGATGCGCAGCTTGAGCACGCCGTGGTTGAACTCGGCGACGACCTTTTCGGCATCTAGTTCCTTGGATAGCGTGAACACGCGCCCGTAACGGGGCAGGGAAACCTCCGCGTGACTGGCTTCCATGCCTGCCGGCAGATCCAGGACGACTTCGCCCTTGATGGTAAGGATATCGCCTTGCACCTGCACGACCAGCTTGTCCTTGGGCACACCCGGCAGATCGGCGTACAGGGTGATGCCTGCGGCGTCCTCGTACACATTCACTGGCGGCATCAGGGCCGCTTCAGTGCTGCCAGTGTCGGCTTGCTTGGTGACAGCAGTATTTTCGCTCATGGCCAGATCCTCCTCGCTCACTGGATGCTGATTTGGCGCGGCTGCGCGGCTTCGACGCGCTGGATGCTGATGTGCAGCACGCCGTCGCGGTACTTGGCCTCTACGGCATTGGGATTCACGTCGTTTGGTAGGCTCACCACACGGCGGAAGCGGCCGGCGAAGCGTTCATCGATATGCACGGAGGTTTGCTCGTCCTTGTCGGGGAGATCGGACTTGCGCTCGCCGACAATGGTCAGCACGTTCTTCACTAGCTGCACGTCCATGCTGGCCGGATCGACGCCAGGGGCAAAAGCGTAGATTTCCACCGAGTGGGGTGTGCCGCCTACATTCATGGCCGGAAAACTGACCCGACCGCGAATGCTGGGAGACAGCCCGAATGGCTGCTGCAACTCGCGCTGTAGGCGTTCCAGTTCTGAGAATACGTCACGGGGAAACAACGATCGATACAACATGTTTGCCTCCATTCGCTTTCGCGCGGGCGCCATAGTCTGACGCCCCCGGTTGCAATGGTAAGGCTTCGCCTGGGGATTTCAAGTTCTTGATTTGACTGATTTTCGACATCATTCTTCCGAGGTGAAGAGCAGCGCGAGACCGGAAAATTGGAACACGCATGGAGTTCCAGGACTACTACAAAACGCTGGGGGGGTGCCCCTATGTGTTTCGTCAAGCATTAGGGGCGGACTGCGGCTGATAGAAGGTGCCGTCGCGCAGCATGGCGAACAGCACATCACAGCGTCTTCTGGCAAGGGCGATGAGCGCCTGATTGTGGCGCTTGCTTTGCTGAACCTTGCGAGCGCAGTAGCCCCTTGAGACCGGATCTCGCAAGGCAGCAAAGGCTGAGAGGAACAGCGCTCGCTTGAGTACCTTGTTGCCCCGCCTGGACGGATGTTCGCCGCGGATGGACGAGCCTGAGCGGCGGGTGACCGGCGCGAGACCGGCGTAGGCGGCAAGGTGCGCGGCCGAAGCGAAGGCTTTGTGCGCGACCTCAGTGAGGAGCCTGGCGGCGGTCCTGACGCCGACTCCCGGCATGCTGGTCAGGACCGGCCAAAGAGGGTGTGCATGTACCAACCGTTCGACTTCGCTGGCGACCTCGTCGCGTTGTTTGCGTAAGGCGGCGAGCTGCTGGGCCAGGCGCGGCATGACGATAGTGGCTGCCTGCGTGCCGGGTACGACGACAGCCTGTTCACTGAGCGCCTGAACGATTTCGGCCGCAAGGCTTTTGCCCATACGTGGGGCGAGCTTGGTCAGGCGGTTGGCGAGTGTCTTCTCGCTAGTTGCAGCAAGCTCGGCGGGCGACGGGTAGCGCTCGAGCAGATCGAGCACGGCCGGGTGGTCCAAGCGAGGTCCCAGAACCCGTTCCAGCGCGGGATGGATCTGAGTGAGCAGGCCGCGAATGCGGTTACTGGTTTGGGTGATTTGGGCAGCCAGATCGTCGTCGAAGCCGCACAACATGGTGAGTTCGGCGAGTGGCTCGTCAGCGAGTCGCAGCGAGCGCAGCGTATGCGGCATCGATCGCGCGGCCTCGGCGATGATCGCGGCATCTCGGGCATCGGTTTTGGCTTCGCCCGCGTGCAGATCGGCGATGCGGCGCATGGCCAGACCCGGCAGATAGGCGACCAGGACCCCTTCGTCGCGGGCGACTGCGACCGGCAGCGCGCCAATGGTGGCGGGTTGATCAACGACGAACAGGAGTTGGCCGTGCGCCTTAAGGTCGGTGATGAGGGTACGCAGTTTGGCCTCATCGTTGGGCAGCGCCTTGTTGTACAGGCGTTTCCCGGTCCGATCGAGTGCTACAGCGTGATGCTGGCCTTTGCCTACATCAACGCCGATGAAGACATCGACAGAGTCGTGTTGTTGGTTTTCTTGCATCGAAGGTTATGCGGATTGAGCAGGTTGGCCTACAACAACGGTGGCAAGTCTCGGCATCCACGTTACGGACGGCCTCAAGAACACCTTGGCCGAGCCCCTATTAGCAATCACCAGCCACCCACCAGGCCCGGTGACAACACCCCCCGGATCATGGACGACTGGGGGCAGGAATCATGCCGGGCCTGGCTGGCCAAAGCCCCAATTGTCAGGGCGTGAAGATAGTAACGGGGCACGTGATGCCACGGCGGAGGACATCAAGAAGGCGTTCCGCAAGCTCGCGGGCAAGTTCCATCCGGACGTTTCCAAAGAGTCGGATGCAGAACAGTGCATGAGGTAGCTCAACGAGGCCTACGCCGTGCTCTCCGACCCCGAAAAGCGCGCCGCGTACGATCAACTGGAGCGAGGCTATCAGCCTGGCCAGGAGTTCCGTCCGCCGCCGGACTGGAACACCGGCTTCGAGTTCTCCAGTCGGGGCTTCTCGCCCCAGGAAGAGGCCGATTTCAGTGACTTCTTCGCCGAGCTGTTTGGCCATGTCAGGGGCAGACACCGCGGCTTCCATGCTCACGGCGGCAGCTTCCAGACACGCGGTGTTGATCACCACGCCAAGGTGCTGCTGGACCTGGAAGACGCCTTTACCGGCGCCACCCGTCAACTTTCGCTGCGGGTGCCAAGCATGGACGCCCAGGGCGTGGTGCAGCTCAGGAGTCGGACCCTCAGCGTGAAAATTCCCAAAGGCGTGCGCGAAGGTCAGCTCATCCGTCTGGCCGGACAGGGAGCGGCGGGGATCGGCGGTGCGCCGGCAGGGGATCTTTTTCTGGGCGTGCATTTCAAACAGCATGACCAACTGGAAGTGAAGGGGCGAAATCTACACCTCACTCTGCCGGTGGCGCCATGGGAGGCGGCGCTGGGGGCGGTGGTGCCCATCGATTTACCTGGGGGCGAACTGAAGGTGCGCATTCCCCCCGGCGCCCAGAGCGGCAGCGAGCTACGTGTGCGCGGCAAGGGCATTCCCGCTAATCCACCGGGCGATCTGCTGCTGGACATCCAGGTGGTGTTGCCGCCGGCAAACACCCCCAAAGCGCGGGAGCTTTATGAAACCATGGCGCGGGAATTGATTTTTAATCCGTGCCCGGAAAGGAGAGCCTGACCCATGTCTGATGATGACGTTCTGATCGGCTGCCTGATGGAAGATGCTTGGCTGACTCTGGAGCAAGTGGCGGTAGCCTAGCATGCTAGAACCGCTCAGGCGGCATGTAGATGAGGGCTTGTTCCCCCATGCCGTAAGTGTCGCTGGCGTCTGGCGGTTTTCCAACGCCGGCCTGCTACGGGCGCGATGGCTACTGAACACGCGCGGGCGGACGCGATCCGCTGGATCCAGGCCCAGATGGCCGAGTACGGGCTGACGATGGAAGAATTGGCGGCGGCGGGGTGCTTTGATCCGCCCCCGCCACCACCGCCGGTCTGCTACCGCAACGCCGAGGGACTCACCTGGGACGGGCAAGGCGAGATGCCCCCGTGGCTGCGGCGGGCGGTCAATGCGGGGCAGAGTGTGGAGTTTTACCGGATCGAATAGCCCAGCCGGTTATCCGGGGTACGTCCCCTCCCTGCGTCAGCGGGGTGTAGCCGCGCGCGCTGGCTTCGCTGGCACTCCAGGCGATAGAGGCGGCGGCTGATCCTCTGCTGGCTGTTGCGACATCCTAGGCGGCTCCGGCGCTGGCGGCAAGAGATGATGCGTTTGGCGCGTGGAACAACCTGCCAAGAGCAGCACGACAAGCACGGTCATCAAGGCTGGACCGTTACGCACTTTTTGTTGGGACATGTAGGCGTACCTCCAGAGGCATGCGCTTCATCAAGCCTAGACTACCTCGAATTGGGGTATTTTCCCCATGGTGGGTGATTCCTTTACCGCTAGCCGATGATTGGAAAGGCCCGTCAAACCCGGTGAGGAGGGTGGTGGGCGAATACCATCCGGGCGCATCGGGGTCGTCTCGTGCACGGAATGGGCGGTGGCGATGCGTAGTCTAACTGCTCAAAGGCGCCAGGAAGTGGCGATGAGCACATGTATCAGGAGCCTCACAATCGGTGCGGCCATGTTGCTGGCCGGGTGCGTGGTAGTGCCAGCTTATGATGGCTATGGCTATCCGGCCTACGGCACCTATTCCTACGAGCCTTACTATCCCGCTTACCCCTACGGGCCGTACTACAACTACGGCTGGTGGCCTGGCTTCTATGGAGGCGCAGTCTTCTTCGGTGGCGGTGGCCATGGCGGGACACACCACGGCGGGGGGCACGGTCACTGAGTCGTGTCGCCTCGCTACTTGAGCGCCGCAATCACCCGTTCATTCAGTCCCAACCGGTAGAGTGTCGCGCCCACTTGAGTCAACAAGGCCCATTCCTTCCCCGCGATCGCCGGATCGGCCAACAGCACCGCCAAGCCGGAGCGTCGTCGACCTCCTATTCCGTCGCTTCGTCCAGCGCCAGGCGCTCGAAATCTCGTATCACGTCACCTGGGTCCATCGTGGTTCCATGTGGCTTCCAGCGCCAGTCCAGCCGACGAGGCGGTCGTCAGGCATGATACTGTGCATCCATACAGTATCAATCTGGCCGCACCATACTTCCCGAACCCGCTAAGAACCGGGCGTGTCAGCGGCGCCCCTCAGCCCTGGATGGCAGCAATGATGGCAACGAAAAATGAGCGGGCGGACGCGATCCGCTAGATCCAGGCCCGGATGGCCGAGTATGGGCTGACGATAGAGGAACTGGCGGCGGCGGGGTGCTTTGATCCGCGGCCGCCTCCGCCACCGCCGGCGGTCTGCTACCGCAATGCCGAGGGGCTCACCAGGGACGGGCACGGCGAGATGCCCGCCTGGCTGCAGCGCGCGGTCAATGCGGGGCAGGGCGTGGAGTTTTTCCGGATTGGATAGCTTCGACAGCGGATTGGCCTGGGGCGGTCGTCTGGTGATAGTGGATTTAGCATGGGCCCGAGGCCCACGCCAGGTAGGCGAGGGCGGTGACCAGCAGGCAGGAGCGGCCAGTATCCCGTAGTACCGCGCTCTGTGGCATGGCTGCTCCGGGTGCCCCGGTAGGTGAAACAGCCAGTTCGCGTGGCGGTCAGCGCGTGCACATTCCATACTGGAAGTGATCGCCCCCGCCGGAATGCAGCGATGCTGGTGGGGACGAGTTTTCGTCTCCGCATTCCGAAAGGAGGTATCCCATGTGCTACCGGATTCGTGATCTGGATCGCCCGCGAGAGAAAACGGCCCAGCAGCGGCATACCCCGACGAGCTTGTCGCCTCGCTCTCGCCTCAACGAGCGCTGGGCGGCGTTGATGGCGTGGCTGCGTCCGTCTCCAAAAACAACCAGCCCGGTGACGGCCACATCCTTGGAGCAGGCCGAGCCGGCTGAGGCCGCGGCGAAGCCGGTCCCTCGGCCCATTGACCAGGCTTGCACCGTCGCCAGCACCGCCCGCGAGCGGGAGGCCGAGACGGCGTAGCCCGTCACTGTGTTGCGTCACCCCATCGTCCAGACCAAGAAGGCCAAAACCGCGCCGTCGCCGATGATGAAGGAAGTGCAGCGCGAAAAATCCCACAAGACCGCACTCCAGTCGCCCGCCGAAACCCCAGTAGCGGCCTGAGCATCAAGTAGTGTTGTGGCGCAGGCTTTCATGGCGGCCACGATCGGGCACAATGAGAGTCGTATTACTGTAGTTGGCCTGGGCTTCCCCGCACTGCGCTCACGCTTCGCACCTGGCCTGACCGCCGCGGGCTCGCAGGCGCCGCAACTGCAAGGCTCTCATCTTCCATATCGCTGATATGTAAGGCATCGGTAAGGGATCGAATCATGGCATTCATCAAACGTAGCGATAAAAAGAAGAAGCCTTTCAAAAAGGAAAGCTCGCTGTTCAAGCGCAAGCGCTATTGCCGCTTCACCGTGGCTGGCGTGGAACAGATCGACTACAAGGATCTGGACACCCTGAAGGACTTCATCGGCGACAATGCCAAGATCACGCCCGCTCGCCTGACTGGCACCAAGGCGCACTATCAGCGTCAGCTCGATACGGCCATCAAGCGCGCGCGCTTCCTCGCGCTGCTGCCCTACACGGACCTGCACAAGCACTGACTGCCCAGGCCGTTAAGGAAAATACGATGCAAGGAAAAAATTATCAGGCTGGGCTGCTTGGGTGACATCGTTCGCGTGAAAGACGGCTACGCCCGTAACTTCTGATCCCGAACAAGAAGGCCCGCCGCGCTACGCAAACCGCCATCAGCGAGTTTGAAGTCAAGCGTGTCGAACTGGAAAAGGCTGCCGCCCAGAAGCTGGCCGCCCGTGCAGGCCGAAGGCGAGAAGCTGAACGGCCTGACCGGAAGTCCGGTGTGGGCGTCTACCAGTTCGATTCGGTCACCAACGCAGGCATCGCCGAAGCCCTGGGCACCCAAGGCTCATGGTCAAGAAGGCCGAGGTGCGCCTGCCCAACGGCCCGCTGAAGCTGGTGGGCAACCAGGTCAGCGTTGCGCTGCATACTGACGTGGCGGTCGACGTGACCGCGTCCGTCCTGGGCGAACACGTCTAAGCATTGGCATTGCCGCCGGCAAGGGCTCTCATTCCGGGTTGGTGGAGGGTGTCAGCGAGAGAAGGCAGAAGCGTTCGCTTCTGCCTTTTCTTTGGGTGCGCCCGGCAGGGCACGCCCATGCCTGCGGCCGGGTTGGGGGCACTTGGCAGCGCGACTTCGCGGGATCGGGTGTGCATGACAGCAGCGACGCTCGTGCTTGAGCCGATTTTGCAACTCAATACACCGAGGACGCCAGTAGGGAAGGGAGGGTGACTGCATCGATCGCCCGTGACACACGATGGCGTCCGAAGCGGGCGACTGAGGCCTCGTCCGCTACCGGCTCCTGCGACAGGCTTTCATCGGTAGCTTGTGTGAAACGTAAGGATACCTCTCATGGCAGGTGATTGCCGCGCCCTCAGGCTGCCATCTAGCGGCGTTTATCGTCGGTCCGTCCAGGGTCATGCGGGAATGGTCGTTATGGAACTTGTTGATGATGGGCCGGAGCTCTTCCTTGACATACTCACTGTAGCGATAAAAGAGAGGACCGAACCGACCTCTGCGCAGGTCGCTGTTGCCCAGCAACCAGTCGGTGACGGGAAAGGTGAGGTTCATGTACTTCATCCGGGCATGTTGCGCACGAATCAATTGTCGTGGACGTGACAGCAATAGTGGAAGGTCTCATAGACCAGGTACCGGGCCACCATTGTCAGAGGAGATGCTGGACGGCCCGCCGGGCGAGCCGAGCGCCGAGGTCCGCGTGCTGGCCGCGCCCGAACGGCAACTGGCGCGGTGGGCAAACTCAACGCGGGGCGCGAGATCGACGGCCACTGGCCGGTGGCCGTGGCGTCCGAAGCGGAGGCGCTGCTGTGCGGGGCCATGACAAAGCTGGGTTGGTCCGCCCGTTCGTACTTTTGAGTGCTAAAGATATCGCCCGCATCATTGCGGATCTCGACCGCGCCGCGATCCTGCAGGCCGCCAACGTGGCCGAAGCGATCAATACCGGCGCGCGCTGCGCTCCTCGTAGGATGGCGGCGGTACCGCCACTGGCGGTTCCGCCGGTGGTGGTGGATGCTCGATCGGCGGCAAGTCCGGCGGAATGCCCGGGGGCGGCGGCTCCTCGATCGGCGGCACTGTATGGGCCGGCCGGTGGCGGGACTGGGCAAGCGGCGTCAGGAAGGTGCGCATGGGATGTCTCCGCGATGGCGATCTGCCTTCATTGAAGCAAACCCGCCACCCGAGTGCCACCAGCACGCTCATGCCCCCGCATATAAACTCAGGCGGACTGCCTGCGCACGAAGAAGAGCGCGGCGCCTACCGGCACCAGCACGTTGCCGAAGACGCGGTTCTGCCGGCGCACCGCGCGCGCATTGCGGAATTGCCTCTGCATGCGCGAGGCCAGCACGGCGAGATTGCACGGTGTTCGCACTATGCTTATGCGGCGCGCATAGATGTGCTGGTGTTCGAAGTCCCCGTCGATATCGGGCGGCTCGGCTCGCCGAGTTTCTTTTGAGATGAAGCGCTCGAACAGTAGTGCTTTCCGAGTCGGTCATGGCTTTCGACGCCGCGACGGCCGATGAGCCGGTCAATCCGCGCCAGGCCCGTCATCAGCCACTGGGCGAAGTCATTGAACTGCTCGCTCTTGTTCGTCGGCGCGTGAATCGTGCGACGCAGCTCCGACTCGTTCAGGTACTTCAGCAGGAACAGCGTGCGGACGACGCGGCCGAGTTCGCGGAATGCAAAGTACAGCTTGTTCTTGGCACTCGCTGAGCCCAGCCGCCGCAGGATGGTCGACGGGGTCATTGTTCCGGCTTTGATCGAGACCGCCACCCGCAGCATGTCGGGATAGCGGCGCTGAATCAGATTCCAGTCGATGGGCTGGCGGCAAAGGGACTCGATGTGAGCGCTTTTCCGGCGCTGGTCCGCCTTGAACAGCACCAGTCCCTTGATATTGCGCATGCGCGGCATCAGGTTGATGCCCAGCAGGTAAGACAGACCAAACACCGGCCCGCTTTGCGCCTGGGTGTCGCCATGAATGGTTACGGGTTGGATGTCGGAGCCATGGTGGATCAGCCCGTCCAGGATGTACACGGCCTCATGCACACCGCATGGAATGAAGTTGCTGAAGAGCGCGATGTACATAGCTTCGGTTCGATCCGGCAACACTTCGCGTTGAAACGGCACCTGCTGCGTGCTTTGCTCGCAAGCACCTCGCTGCGAGATTCGCTGCCTGGCACGAATTCACTGAAGTGGCCCAAAATCCATCCACTGCTTTCTGAGCAGTGGTCCGGCCGGCCACAGCCTTGCCTCGCTATCGGCAAGTTGACAACGCCGATGGCCTTGCAGACGTATGCGGGAAGTAGACTAAGCGCCATGCCGGCAGGCCGTCATGGCGCGGTTTGGCAGGCGGGGAGGGCGCCGGCTGGGCTCAGCGGCAGGCGAGGCGGCTCTGCACTTCGCGCGCGCCCAGCCTGGACATATCCTCGTTGATTTCCTCGAACACCACCTTTTGCACTTCCTTGCCAAGGTGCTCGCGCAGCATGCCGAGGAATTTCGGCGAGGCGGCGAGGCGCAGCTTGTCATAGCGCAGCTCCGTGCGTGCCTGTTCAAGATACTGGGTCAGCATGCGGGCGAACTCTTCACGCCCCTTCTCGGCCTGATCGACCCGCGTCGCCATCGAGTGCATGGGCTCACCCTTGCCGGCAAAGCGCCCCTGCGCATCGTCGCGCAGTTCGCTGTCCTTGGCCCGGCCAAGCGGATTGACAAAGTCCTGGATCTCTTCCATATCCCTTTCCATCCCATGCGCCTGGAAGATCCGCGCATGGCTGCCATCTGCGGCTAGCGTCCAGATTGTCGTCATCACTCGCTCCTTTCGTGGCGGCAGTAGCGATGTAACAAGGATAGGTTCGGGCCGGGCGATCGTCCCGGCGGCTTCGCAACGCCAAGGGGGATGGACGGTATCCCGTGCGGCCCCCCCGATGCCGCTATCCGCCGAGGATCGTGCGGGCCGCATTTCGCAGCGCCTGGTCTGAGCCGAGGGGCGCCGCTGGCTCAGTAGTTGTCCATCAGACACGCCCGATGGACAACGAGGGCATCCGTCCATGCCAGCGAAAAAATTCCTCGGTTTGCCACTTAGCCCTCACTTAGCCCCCGGTTTGGCGCGGTCTCCTGCCTGCTCCCTGTCTGGACGGCTTTCTGAGTGGCGTGGATGGCAGGGGGATGACATCGGGGGGAGGGGCGCGTTCATTCCATCTTTCTGAAAGGTAACCAGTTCAGAAGCGCACAATTGATGTCCTTGCGGGGCTTGGCTGACACGCGCACCATAGCGCCAAGAGAAGGGGATGGGGCGTTCTTTGGCCATGCTATGAGGCGAGAAGATGGATCTCCAAGGCTTCACGTACTACAGAGACCACTGGTATGAAGCGTCCGCAACATCTCCAGATGAGTCCGGACCATGGCAAGGCGAGGTGACGATCTGCACGAAAGCGACAGATGGAAAGCCGCTGAAAATCTTCGATCGCTATCCTGTCCCTGGCAGTTTCTTCAGCGAAGGGGAGGCGTGGCGGCACGCTACCGATTGGGCCAGGAAGCTGATTGACGAGCGCTGTGGCTAGCGCGCGCACTTCCGAGAGCTCGCAATGGAATACCGATACAGCGGCCGTGATATGAAAGACACAGCTTTCCTGGCCGCCCGAGGAACACGCAAATGGGTACCGAATCCCCCGCAGGCGATCTGGGCACCGCAGCGCCCAGTTTCTCGCTGCCCGCCACCGACGGCAGGACGCTTACGCTCGACGACGTGCGCGGCGAGCGTGGCGTCGTCGTGGTGTTCATGTGCAACCACTGCCCCTACGTAAAGAGCGCGCTGGCACGGCTGATCCGCGACGCGCGCGATCTCGCGCCGCTCGGCATCGGCATGGTGGGCATCAACGCGAACGACGCGCGCATCTATCCTGAGGACTCGTTCGACCGGATGGTCGCGTTCGCGGCAGACGCCGGCTTGCCGTTTCCCTATCTCTATGATGAGACGCAACAGGCGGCCCGCGCATATGGTGCGGTCTGCACGCCCGAGTGCTTTGGCTTCGATGCGAACCTACGGCTGTGTTACCGGGGTCGCGTGGACGCGTCGCGCAAAGACCCGCTGGCCGGTGCGCCGCGCGACCTCTTCGAAGCGATGCGGCAGGTCGCGCAGACCGGCGAGGGTCCCGCGCAGCAACACCCGGCCTTTGGCTGTTCGATCAAGTGGAAGCTGGAAACCTGACGCCGCAGAAAGTCCAGGTGCGATACGGTCTGGCCGCTCGCGGCATTGGTGGACCGCCCGCGCAACGCATCGGTGCGGCGACGCGCGCATTCGACCTCGTGGCCGCTAAAGCGATGCGATGAACTCATTCCATGGAGTCCCTAGCAGGTGAGGTGCAGGATCGCGTTCGTGCCGCCGGGGTGCTTCTCGAGCGTCGCAATGGCCTTGGCGGTGGGCGCAATAACCAGTTTCACCTGGCGATTCTTGGCCTCCTGCTTCACCTCATCCATGACCGGCAATGCCCCGCTGCCTGTGCCAATCACTAGCCGGCTGCAGTTCCAGGGAATGTCTTCCCTGACCGACAGCGGCGTATGCCCGAAGGCCTCGCGGAATGGCTTGGATGGCCCCTTCTTGCGCTTGCGGACCTTGCCTTGGTCGATGACTACATCATGCTCGTACGTTATGCCATCAATGCAGATGGAGCCGAAGGAGAATGCCTCAAAGCGCATACGCACCTCCACACTGGCCATGCCGCGCGACGGACCGGCACGATGCACGATTATTGTAGGTCGCCAGAACCCGCCGGACTCCGCCACTCTGCCAGATGCCGCCAGCCTGATTTGCACCTGGCATGATCGTCGCCAAGAATCATTAATGTCAGCGTCCCGTTTGCGCTAGGTTTTCGCTTGTTCTGACACTGACAGGATGGGCTGCAGCTCTATATTCGTACATGGACTCCCGCCTATGAGCAAGGGTGGTTTGCACTTTGAAGGTCACTACTGCGTCCGTACATTCGGCTTCTGACGTGTCGCGTGTGGACACGAGCCATCATGGAAATGTGCGCGCTTGTTCCTCATCGGCCTTCTGGCTTCGAAATGCAGCCGTCGGATATATCAGGATCTGCAAGCGCCGGTCCGACCCGTTCGCCATGCTTGCCACGTCTTGCAGAAGTGAAGCGTACTAACAACTAACAATGGCGCTGTCAACTTGGCGGTAGTGAGACAAGGCAGTGCCACGCGGGACCACTGATCAGAAAGGAGTGGATGGATTTTGGGCCACTTCAGTGAAGTCATGCCAGGCAGCGAATCTCGCAGCGAGGTGTTTGCGATAGAGCGAAGCGCGCAGCAGATGGCCGCTTGACGGCGAAGTGCTGGCGGATCGGACCGAAGCTCGAGAGGAAAGCCTGCGTACAATCAGCCAGCCGGAAACCGCGGATGCGCCGTTCGCGTTCGCGTGTTGGCTGGTGACTGTTCTCGGCGCGGTTATTCACGCGAGCGCTGGCTTTGACGAACACATGTTTAACGTTCGCCAGTTCGGGAATCTCGGCTTTGGCTGCTGAGTAGCTGCGCAACTGGTCGGTGACAATCTTGCTC
Organism: Cupriavidus sp. 22TCCZM01-5; assembly: GCF_057798915.1. NCBI lineage: Bacteria > Pseudomonadati > Pseudomonadota > Betaproteobacteria > Burkholderiales > Burkholderiaceae > Cupriavidus > Cupriavidus sp. 22TCCZM01-5. Next base: position 73,787 of record NZ_JBYOJR010000031.1, on the reverse strand, counting down.
GGTGTCTCGGAACAAGCTGCCAGCACACGCTTGAAGAACCGTTTCGCACCAGCCTTGTCCCGGCGTTTCTGCAGCAAGATGTCGAGTTCGGCGCCATGCTGATCGACGGCACGCCACAGCAGGTAGGGTGCCGCGCAGCGTCACGAACACCTCGTCGAGATGCCAGGTTGAGCCCGGCTTGCGGCGTGCGGATCTGACGCGATGCGCAAAGCCCGCGCCGAATTTGTCACACCAACGCCGGATCGTTTCATAGCTGACGACAACGCCACGCTCAAACAGCAATTCTTCGATATCGCGCAGGCTCAGTTGAAAGCGAAAGTACCAGCGCACCGCTTGGCTGATGACCGCCGCCGGAAATCGATGGCCGTAATAGAGAGAGCGACTTTGTCTGCATCGCTGGATCTTACGCTATGCACTGGCCAACGTGACAAAGCCATTGCAGCCGCAGCCCTTGCTCCGGGGGAGGCAACACGCATTCAGCGTGGCGTGCGCGACAACGTCAAACTCCGTCGGCAGTTGTGGCCGGCGACCTCCGTGCGGCCGGCTATATGGGCAGTGACACCACTGCAGGTGCAATAGCAGTCATTACGCGAGCGGATCTGGTCCACTTCTTGTCGAGCACGGCGACGACCATCAGCCCAAGCGACGGGCTCAGAATCAACGAGAAGATAAACCATACGGCGCCGGAGCGTCCCAGTGCGTTGGCAAAAAGGCCAACCGCGAAGGAGCAGGTGATCCAAGCAACAATTGCAAACATGGCGGTCCATGAGTCAAAGTGATCGCCACGCGAAACGGCGAGCCACCAGTATGGGCACTACTGCAATCAGTAGCACTTGGGGAAAGGCATTAAGGGAAAGCGCTAAATGGAGATTGCGCCAAAGCAGGGGCAGACGACCGGGCTGCTATCGAGAGGCCAATAAGGCACCTAAAAGGACGATGGGCAGGCATTGAACAATCCTCGAGGGAGGAAACCGCGGGTGCAGACTATTCGCTGGAAGCCGTAGCAAGTCGCCAGCCGACACCCAGAGCTGCGAACGAGCCGAAGCTACCGCGCTTCCTCGGTGTCAGTACTTGTCTGTCCTGCGTAACCAAATCGCTTGATGACAGATTTGCACCCGACTTGGGCCGTTAGAACGACTCCATCTAGTGCCCTCCGCTTGGGCCGGCACGCGACTGGCCATTTTCAAGAGCCGAACACCCGTGACCGACCTTGAGCCATATAAATGCGCAGTGCCGAAGGGCTGAGTCGCCGAGATGCGGTCATCCGCTTTGTAAGTGTCGATGGCCGTATTCTGGCGATAAAAAGGGCCGACAGCGCAGACACTTCGCCCCAGGAAGGCGAAAAGAGCCACTTTGCCGCCCGTCAAACCGGGGAGTTACTGCGCAGTCAAATCCCGACGTCAAGCCCGGCACCACGGCCCTTGCATGGGACACCATTGCGCTCTAAGTTGGAGACATCCGCCCTGTGATGGCAGGGCCGCAGTGTGCAACCGGAGACAATAATGACAACCCCGATTTCTGTCGTAAAAACAGCCTATGAAGCGTATGGCCGCGGCGACGTCAATGCCATCCTCGATCTGGTGGCCGACCAGGTCGACTGGAAGATGGTAGGGCCGCCTCAGATTCCCTACACGGGGCAGCGCAACAACAAAGCCGAAGTCGCCAGCTTCTTCGCGCAACTCGCACAGGCGGATGACACGGAAATCTTCGAACCACGCGAGTTTATCGAGTCAGGTGAGCATGTGGTTGTACTCGGCTTCCTACGGGGGACCACACGTCCTGAAGGTAAGCTGGTTGAAACCGAATGGCTGCACATCTTCACGGTCGTCGACGGCAAGATTCGGCGCTGGAAGGGTTTTGCCGATACGTCGCTCCGCTTTTTATAAGGTATGACTGGCAATCTTCCGCCACTCGGCTGCCTACCTGAGATCGCATTTTGCTTTGCCATTTTCCTAGCTTCCGAGGACCCGCAACGAGAAATCGCATGCGGGCTTTCGTGTCTTTCCTCCGAACACACCGGCCGATTCGTTGCGATGTATTTATGTCGCGAAATATGGCGCCAGGTGGTCGTCCGTTTGTCCTCGAAAGTCCGTTAGCTTGGCGGGAGTCGACATTCGAACGCCCGAGTGATCGCGGGACCAACGACCCTTCATGGCCGTAAGGGGTTTTTCTCGGTCGAAGTGAGTCCGGCCGGCCTCATTGGCTCCAAAGCGAACCCATGACAAAGTAAGATGTTTCCCACCCATGATGCTGCGGCCATGCACTTCAATGATGGCAGAATGGCGTGTGTCCGCTCTCCCGGTCACTGGTTTGCCGCGAAGGCACGCCTCGCGAGGTTAATGACATTGTGCTGACCCTTACAGACGTCTCCAAGACATACAACGGTACTCGGCCACGCACCGTTCTCCGTGGAGTCAGTCTTGCGCTGGACGCCGGCGAATATGTCGCCGTCATGGGCGAATCGGGCGTCGGCAAGTCAACGCTGCTACACCTGATTGCCGGCCTGGATCGGCCCGACAGTGGCCACATCCAGTTCGACGGGCATGATCTGGGCACGCTGGGCGACGATGCAGCGACCTTGCTGAGGCGGCAAAAGATGGGATTTGTGTTCCAAGCCTTTCACGTGCTGCCGAATTTGAGCGCTGCGCAAAACGTGGCTCTGCCGCTGTTATTGAATGGAATCGAGCGGGAAAAGGCGGCGGCGCGCGTTGCCGAGATGCTCGCTGCGGTTGGGCTCGAGGGGCGCGAGGACAGTTTGCCGCGCGAGCTTTCCGGTGGGGAACTGCAGCGGGTTGCGATTGCGCGTGCCCTGGTACACCGGCCGATGCTGCTACTGGCAGATGAGCCGACTGGCAATCTTGATCACGATACGGCTGCGCGGGCCCTAAGCCTGCTGCGCGAACTGGTCAACGCAAACGGCACGGCCGCGATTATCGTCACGCACTCGGCACTGGCTGCGGCGACCGCAGATCGCGTCTTGCAATTGACGCCAGGCGGATTGATGCCGCTGGGGGCACAGCCGCCCACGAACGCGGTCGCCTGAGCCATGCGAACGCCGCGCTCACTCGGCCTTGCACTGCTCCTCGGCGAATTGCGCGCCCATCCCGGACGTGCCATCGTAGGCATCCTCGCCGTGGCCATCGGTGTGGCAATGGGCTATGGCGTGCATCTGGTCAACCACGCTGCGCTGGCGGAGTTTTCCCAGGCGGTGCGCTCCTTGATGGGGAATGCTGATCTGGAGATCCGCGGGCCGCGCACGGGCTTCGACGAATCGCTCTATCCGCGTATCGCGCGCCTGCCGGAGGTGGCGGCGGCCAGCCCGGTGGTGGAGGTCGATGCGGGGGTGCCAGGGCGCACCGGTGCGCTAAAGCTGTTTGGCATTGATGTGTTCCGGGCGGCGCCCCTGGCACCCAATCTGATCGGGCGGCCGGTAGAAGAACGCGCGGGCAAACTCGACGTTCTCGATCCCGACACCGTGTTCCTTTCGCCGGCGGCGCTGAGGTGGCTCGATCTTAAGCCCGGGGACCCGCTCAACGTGCAAGTGGGGCTCACCCTGCTTACGCTGCGTATTGCTGGCACGCTGCCGGCGGCGGGCGAGGGCCTGCGACTGGGCGTGATGGATATCGGTGCGGCGCAGTGGCGCCTCAACCGGCTCGGCCTGCTGCAGCGGATCGACGTCAAGCTAAGGCCGGGAGTGGACACCGACAACTTTGCGCAAGCGCTGGCCGCGCTGCTGCCGCCAGGCGTGGTGGCGGGTTCGCCCCAGGACAACGTGCGCCGAACTTCCAGCCTGTCGCGCGCCTATCGGGTGAACCTGAACGTGCTTGCTCTGGTGGCATTGTTCACTGGCGCCTTCCTGGTGTTTACGATGCAGGCCGTATCAATGCTGCGGCGGCGCTCTCAGTTGGCACTGCTGCGCGCCTTGGGGGTGACGCGCGCTGGTCTCCTGCGGCTGCTGCTGGCGGAAAGCGCGGCTCAAGGCGTATTCGGCGCGATACTCGGCCTGGCGCTTGGCTTCGCCCTGGCCGCTGCGGTGCTCGCTTATGCAGGCGGCGATCTGGGCGGTGGCTACTTTGAAGGTGTACGGCCCAAGGTCCGCTTCGATGCGCTGCCAGCACTGATCTTTTTCGTGCTCGGCCTGTCGGCGGCGGTACTCGGCAGTCTCGCGCCGGCATGGGAGGCCGCCCGCGCGCGGCCGGCGCAGGCGCTCAAGGCAGGCGATGAGGAGACACCGCTCAAGCGGCTGCGCTCGCCGTGGGCCGGGCTTGCTGCGATGGCAGCCGGTTTTGCGTTGACCCCACTGCGGCCGGTGGCGGATCTGCCGGTCTTCGGTTATGCCGCGATCGCCCTGCTATTGGTGGGCGCCATCCTGCTGATGCCACGGCTGGCGCATCTCATGTTCGGCTTGCTGCCTTCTTCGCAACGGGCTGTACCGCAGCTTGCCCTGACCCAACTTGCCGGAGCACCGGGTCGCGCGTCGATCGCCCTGGCCGGCATTGTCACCAGTTTTAGCCTGATGGCCTCGATGGCGATGATGGTGACAAGCTTCCGCATCTCGGTGGACGATTGGCTTCAGAATGTCCTTCCGGCCGATCTCTATGTGCGTGCTTCGTCAGGCGGCGATAGCGCGTATTTCTCGCTTGACGACCAAGCGGCCATCGCCAGCGTTCGTGGCGTTGCGCGTGCCGAGTTTCTCCGTTCGAGCCAGATCCTGCTTGATCCCCAGCGTCCCCCCATAACGGTCATCGCCAGGCCAATCGATCCGCGCAATCCGGGCGCCCGGTTGCCGCTGACGGCCGCGCCCGTCGCGGGGCAGCCGGGTGATCCGCCTGCGGTATGGGTCAGCGAGGCGATGGTCGATCTCTATGGCTTTCGCCCGGGGCAACGTATCACGCTGCCGCTGCAGGGGCGGTCCGTCGCCTTCCTCGTAGGTGGCGTGTGGCGCGATTATGCACGCCAGTATGGTACGGTGGTGATCAGCCAGGATGTTTATCGGCTGCTCACGGACGATCGGCGTGTCACTGACGTTGCCTTGTGGCTGGAGCCGGGCACCGGCCCGGCACAGGTCAAGGAGAGGCTGCGCCAGCGCGTCGCCGGCGGTGAACACATTGTCTTCGCCGAGCCCGGCGAGATTCGCACTATCACTCTGAAAATCTTCGACCGCAGTTTTGCGGTGACCTACTTGCTGGAGGCCATCGCGGTTGTGATAGGCCTGTTCGGCATCGGCGCCAGCTTCAGCGCGCAGGGCTTGGCGCGCGCGCGCGAATTTGGCATGCTGCGTCATCTCGGCTTCATGCGTTGGCAGATCGGCGCGATGCTGGCGTTGGAGGGCGCGTTATTGGCTCTGCTTGGCGTGGCCGCCGGTCTTGCGTTGGGATGGGTCATCGCCTTGATCCTGGTTCACGTTGTCAACCCGCAGTCGTTCCACTGGACTATGAACTTGCATGTGCCTTGGGCATTTCTGGGCCAGGTGGCGAGCGCGGTGGTGGTGGTGGCCTCGCTGGCCGCGCTGGCGAGCGGACGGCAGGCGATGTCGCGGAGCGCCGTGCGCGCGGTGCGGGAGGATTGGTGAAGCGGCGCTCATTCCTGCTGCTATTGCCAGGTTTCGGTGTGGCGGGTGTGGCGCCAGGCGCAGCGCCCGCTTATCCGCCCGTCGACGCAGGTCGAACCTTGGCCTTCCCGCGCGATCACGGCGCGCACCCCGACTATCGTACCGAATGGTGGTATGCGACCGGCTGGCTGCAGACGCAGGCAGGAGCGCCGCTCGGCTTCCAGATTACGTTTTTCCGCACACGCCCGCAGTTCGACCAGGCCAACCCAAGCCGCTTCGCACCTAAGCAACTGCTGTTCGCCAATGTCGCACTGAGCGATCCCATAGTCGGCAAGCTCCAACACGACCAACGCGCGGTGCGCAGCGGCTTTGGCCTTGCGCTTGCCGATACATCCGACACCGACGTGTACATCGACGACTGGTCGCTGCGCCGCGATATGGCGGGGCGCTACCGAGCCAGATTTCCCGCGCGGGACTTTGCGCTCGAGCTGTCAATGGAGCCAACCCAGCAGTTGCTGCTACAGGGCGACCAGGGTTACAGCCGCAAGGGCCCTCTGGCGCGCCAGGCGAGCTACTACTACAGCCAGCCGGGACTCAAGGTGAGCGGCAGCTTGAAACAGGGCAGCCGGCAGGAAGCCGTGCGCGGTACTGCCTGGCTGGATCACGAATGGTCGTCGACCTTGCTGGCCGGTGAGGCTGTCGGCTGGGACTGGCTCGGCCTCAACCTGGATGATGGCGGCGCGTTGATGGCCTTTCAGATCCGGGACAAGGCGGGGCGCAAGTTCTGGGGAGGCGGCACGCTGCGCGGCGGTGACGGCCGCGTGCAGGTACTCGCTCCTGAAAAAGTCAACTTCATGCCGGTGCGCCGTTGGCGCTCGCCGCGTACAGGCACCAGCTATCCAGTGGCCATGCGTTTGAAAGCAGGCGATCTCACGCTCGAACTGATACCGCTGATGGATGATCAGGAACTCGATAGCCGCGCCAGCACCGGCGCGGTTTATTGGGAGGGCGCGGTGACTGCGTTGCGGACGGGCAAGGCGGTGGGACGGGGCTATCTCGAATTGACCGGGTATTTCCAGCGCATCAATCTTTGACTTGAGGCACGTCCCCGGGCAAATTGAGCAGCCGGTTGGAGCACCCGCCGGCGGCACCGCCTGCAGTAAACCAGATGGCTCTGACCGACTGAGGCCGTGTGGAAACGTCTCTCGAGCCGCACAACGCGCGTCCCTTTCCTGGCTCTGCTGATCAAGCAAATACTTCGATCGCCATAGTCCAGCACGCCGCATCGGATCACCCCGCGGTTTCCTCCCTCACAGCGTCGGGCCGAGCGCGCTGAAGCCGAAGCGGCATTGGTGTGCTAGTTGCTGGCAGAGTTGCGGGTGGCGTCGCCTGAGCGAGACGGTGGTGCGGGGCGGCGCAAGGCCGGGCCCCGATCGGACATACGCTTGATGTACGAGATCACCTCGTCAGCTGACGAGAGGATTGCGGCAGCCGACATCGCGAAGATTGTCCGGATGCGGTCCTTCCTCGATATCGCCCACGCAGGACGGTACGAGAACCCCATTGGAAGCTGTCGATCGTCGACGCACGGATACAGCCGCTGGTATTGCAACCGGTGATGATTACGGTCTCGACGCCCTCACGGATGAAGTAAGGCACGACCGGCGACTGTTAAAAAAAGGTTGACGGGCCAGACTTGCAGACGACGATGTCTTAGTTCTTGTCGTAGCTTCTCGGACCCAGCTCCGAGCTGGGATGGTCCAGCCGGAATTGCTCTCGCACTGCCGAAATCTTCCAGTGAGGCATGTCGCGCTCGGACTTGTACGCGGTGAAGCAACTGGCGACAGGCATGTTGTGCTGGCGTGCGACGTCGAGCAGCCGTGCCGTGTTCTGCAGGCCCCGCCTAGTTCCGATCCTCGCGGAACACGGGCGTTTCACGGACTCGGGGCTATTGAAACGCCTGGACGACAAGTTGTTCTGGGGCATCGCCGCGGGCGCGAGCGAGCATCGCGACGATTCCTACGCCAAAGCCCTATGGATGTTTTGCGGAGATGGCCGATGACGATGGCTTCCCGGTGGGCGCTATCGGTCCATCAACTCATTTATGATGTTGTAGTCACAAAAGGAAAATATCGCGCCATTTCCGTGGCGCGATTTAGATGATCGCGCCATAATCGCGCCACCCATACCGATAAATCGCGCCACGCAAGATATGCCCGTCCCGGTAGACATAGTCGCCAGCATCCGCACTGCTAAAAGTGGTCTTAGCATCACAGAAATTTTGACGCGACATCCAGAGCTTTCCCGCCGAACGGCGCAGCGCTGGCTCAACGAGATGGTGGCGGATGGCCGAATTATCGCTAATGGCGCTGGACGGGCGCGTCGCTATGTAGCCCCGTCGCTTGGGGCTGCTCCCACGGTCGCCAGCGAGGACGCATTTCCTCGTCATATTCCGCTTTCTGCAGATAGTCGTGACATCCTCGACTATGTCGAGCGACCTTTGGAGGCGCGTAAGCCAGTGGGATATCAGCGTGATTTCTTGGAATCCTACCAGCCGAACCGAACTTGGTATCTACCGGAGCCGTTACGGCGCCAGTTACGCAAGATGGGGGATACCGGGCAGACACAATTGCCGGCTGGAACTTACGGCCGGGCAATTTTGAACCGCCTGTTGATCGATCTGTCCTGGGCCTCCAGCCATCTCGAGGGAAATACCTATAGCCGACTCGATACGAGGGAGCTGATCGAGCATGGCCGGGTTGCCCAAGGCAAGGCCGCTATCGAGACGCAGATGATCTTGAACCACAAGGCAGCTATTGAACTCCTGGTCGACAACGCCGATACAGCCGGGTTCAACCGGTACACGCTGCTCAACCTGCACAGTGCATTGGCCGAAAACCTGTTGCCAAACCCTGCTGACGAAGGTCGCTTGCGTTTGCACGGGGTCGAGATTGGCAAGAGCATCTACCGTCCGCTGGCTGTCCCGACGCAGATCGCTGAAATACTGGATCTGATGCTGGATAAGGTGAACGGCATTGAGGACCCGTTTGAGCAATCGTTCTTTGTCATGGTGCACTTGCCATATCTGCAACCTTTCGCCGACATCAATAAACGGACTTCCCGGCTTGCGGCCAACCTGCCGCTGATTCGCGCCAATCTCTGCCCACTGACCTTTCTTGACGTGCCGGAGCCGGCTTACAGCCGTGCGGTACTTGGTGTTTACGAACTCACACGCATCGAACTGATGCGTGATCTATATATGTGGGCCTACGAACGGTCGACGCAGGAGTACCTGGCAATCAAGCAGGACCTGGCCGAGCCCGACCCGCTGCGTCTGGCTTGGCGCGAGATCATTAAACAAGCAGTTCGGGAAGTGGTGCGACAACCCGAACGCGATCCAGTCGAGGTGATCAGGAGCTGTTTGCCACCAGACCAGCTAGGTCCAGATCGTGACAATGTCGAGGCGCTTGTAATCGAGGAGCTTCGGCGGCTACATGAAGGCGTACTAGCACGGTACGGCCTGCGCCCGTCCGAATTCATTGAATGGCAAGCGCGCCAGCGGCCAGAGTGGGTAGGCAAGCTTCAGTAACTCTACGACGCGTGCATCGAGTGCGATGAAATCTTCTGTCTTTGAGCCACCTTTCGAGATCCGCGCTTCCTATGCTGAAACGGCGGTAGCCATTGAATGCCCGAGGCCGGGCATCGAGTCCGGCATGCAACGCACCATGCGGGACATAGGGATGCCTCATCTCTGATTTCACGATCGCGAAGCTAAGGGCCATACGGCAACGCGTCCTGCTTCCCGAGCATCTACGCCCCGCGCGAGCAGCAGGCTGCTTGCAGTTGACATAACAACCGGACACCGTTTTTTGTTTGTCAGCCCTGTCGTTATGTCAGATGCCGACGGTAACCCAAACGCCGCTCGACACCGAGCGCGCCTCAGCCGTCCGCCGACGTGCCCTCGCTAGGAAGGGGCGCAAATTCGAAATGGGCGCTGCTGCTCGCCCAGACTTCTTCTCCGTTCTTATAGAAGGTGACGCATGTACCGTCGCCAAAGCAGTGGTCGCCCCGGGACATTTCGTCATGGCTGTTCGGATCGGCCAGTGGGAAGGGCGCGTGGGGCGTGGCCCAGTAGTGGCGGGGGAAGTTCGGAAAATAGTTCAAACGGAAGAGCGTCCGTCGTCCGCTCTCTCCGTCGTTGGTTTGCGTAGATCTGTTCCCGAAATGGAGCAACCCTTCAATACTTGATTTCCCGCTTGTCCTGGCGCCCCTCTTGCTTCGTGTTGCGCTTGTCCTGCCTGCACTCTGCGTTGCTCTTCTGGTTTGCAGTCCTGCAGTCGATCTTGCCGGAGCGCGCCTCCTGTTTGGCAGCCTGGTTTGCATCCCGGCCTTGTTGCCGCTGCTGCGATTGTTCGGTGGCGAGGCAAGCGCCGGCCAGCACCAGCAGCCCCATTCCGGCCAGCAACCTGCCTGTCCAACTCCAACGTCCAGATTTGACCATCTTCACGCTCCCTTGCTTGGTGGAAACTGTTTTCAGCTAACGCCCCATTCGCGCGTCCCTGCCAAGTTGCGATATGCCCGCCAGCACAGTGACACTTGGCGAGGCCGGTCGCCGTCACCTCTCCGTCGTCACGACATGGCCAAGGCGGCGGCCCTCCCGAATTGTTCTACATCTACGTAGATCACCGAGGTCTGGTGCGTCGAGGCTGGCAAGCGCCTAAAGTTTGTTGCTGGCGTCGCCGGGGCGAGCAGCATAATGAAGCATCACCAGGCAAACCAAATGGCGACCTGACCCGCTTGGGTGATGCTACTCGAGGGTCGACCGCTATTCGTAAAAAATCCGCCACATCTCCGCTAAGCGGCTGATTTTAAAAGAAAATCTATCGCTGACAGCGCAGATTAGCAAGCTCAAGGAGCGCTTTGGCCTGTCTCAGGTGGTGTGGGTGGGCGATCGCGGCATGATTACCGCCGCTCGAATCGAGCAGGTGCTGCGCCCGGCCGGCATGAGCTGGATCACCGCGCTGCGCTCGCCGCAGATCGCCGGTTAATCGAGGAGCGCGGCCCCTGGCAGCCCTCGCTGTTCAACGAGCGCGGCCTGATCGCATTGGACAGCGCGCGCTATCCGAGCGAGCGGCTGCTGGTCTGCCGCAACCCGGCGTTGGCCGAGGAGCGCGCCAGTAAGCGCGCCGAGCTGCTGGCGGCCACCAAAGTGGAGCTGGCCGCGATCGCGCAGGCCACCGAGCGCACTCGCAATCCCCTGCGCGGCCAGGACAAGATTGGCTTGCGCGTGGGTCGCGTGATCGTATGCGCTATCGGATGGCCAAGCACTTTGAGCTGGTCATCACCGAGACGGGCTTTACGTTCACCCGCAAGCAAGAGCAGATCGATGCCGAGACCGCTCTCGATGGACTCTACGTACTGCGGACCAACGTGCAGAGTGATCGGCTATCCGACACCCAGACGGTCCTCGCCTACAAGAGCGTAGCGCAGGTCGAGCGCGCCTTTCGCGCGATGGAGACGGTCGATCTGCTGGTGGGTGCGAGCCGCGGAATCCCGCTTGCGCAACGCGGCCGAGCGGCTGATATGTACCTGAAAGGGTAGAGACTGGGCCGCCTCCCGGAAGGGCGCGCTTACGGCAATTGGGAGGGAGATTGGGAGCGCGCCTCGTTACCCCTCGGCGCCGGGAACACGCCGCCAAGCCGGTCAGTGAGTGTCCGTGCCGCTTCCTTTACCACTTCTGCCCAGGCGGGCCTTAGCCGATCACACGGCATCGTCAGGGCAATGGCTCCGGCCAGCCGGTTGGTCATGCCGAAGACAGGGGCGGCGATGCCCGCCAACTGTGGCTCGCGGTCGCCCGACAGCAATATGACTTGCCGGTGTCGGATCTGCCGGCCCAGCGCCTCATCCCCCGCATTGCTGTATGCCTGCAGTATGCGCCCGCCAGCACCGCGGTCGAGGGGCAGCAGGTCGCCTGCCTGGATGCCGTCCCTGATGGGCTGGGGGGAGTGGACGTGGTAGAGGCAAAGCCGGCAGTTGCCCTGGAGCACGTGGAAGCCTGCGCTTTCGCCGGTTACGGCTACCAGTTGGCGCAGGATCGGCATGACCAGGGCTTCCTGGGAGAACGACTGCATATAGGCCGAATGCAGCCTTGCCACGCCAGGGCCCAGGACATAAAGGCCGTCGGCTTGGCGCAAGACAAGTTGCGCGTGTTCTAGCGAGGCAAGCAGGCGCAGCACGGTGCTCTTGTAGAGGCGCGCGTGCCGGGCCAGCGCTGTCAGCGTCAGGGCGGGCGCGCCGTCGCTGAAGGCAGCCAGGAGGCACAGCGCGCGGTCGACTGCGGCCACCCCGCCGGGCGCGGCACGCTCGTCGGCCAGCGAGGCAAGGACCGGGCGTCTGGGCATGTGGCCTCGTCTTGCGTCAGGGCGACTGGTGCAGCAGCGCCTCGACAACCCCGGCGCCAAGGTTGTCCGCCGGATCGCGCTCGTAGGTGGCCCCGTGCTTGGCGAGCCCGTCGGTGTGGATGCCTGACTCGTGCGTGAACACTGCGCCGCCGACGATGCTCTTGTTGTCCGCCACCCGTCGGCCCGGGGCCAGCGCGACCAGTTGAGAGTTGCTCATCAACTCGGTGGCGTCCACGCCCGTCTCGCGTCCGTGCAGATGACGCACGCCCATCACGATTTCTTCCAACGCTGCATTGCCGGCGCGCTCGCCCAGGCCGTTGACGGTGGTGTAGGCGTGCGTGGCGCCGGCGCGCAGCGCGGCGAGCGTGTTGGCGGTGGCCAGGCCGAGGTCGTTGTGGGCGTGGATTTCGATCTCCATGTCGACCGCGTCACGCAGCCGGGCAATGGCCTCGTAGGTGCTGAACGGGTCGAGCACGCCCAGTGTGTCGGCAAAGCGCACGCGCCGCGCGCCGCACTGCTGGGCCCGCTTCGCCACGTCGGCCAGAAAGGCGGGATCGGCGCGCGAGGCATCTTCGGCCCCGAGCGAAATCTTGCGGCCGCTCTTGACCGCGACCCCGATTACTCGGGTCACCTGCGACATCACCCGGCTGCGCGGCCGGCGCAGCTTGTGCTGCAAGTGGACGTCGGACACCGGAATCGAGAGGTGCACGATGTCGGCATCGCAGCGCAGCGCGGCGGCCAGATCGCATTCCGTCAACCCCACCGTGAAGGCGACGCCGGCGGTCTGCTCGCCGTCGCGCAGCGTAGTGTCGTTGATGATCGAGTTTGACATGGCAAGCGTCGTGGTTGGCCGTTTGCCATGTTGTTGCAAGGGGTGTGCCATGTCTGCCAACGCACGAAATACGGAGCTGCGCGGCTTTCCGTGAAGTCTTTGGCGCATTCCCGGTGGCAAGGCGGCTGTCGGGATTGTCCTGTTTCGTGCAGATATGGGCGGCATCGATGCGGCGTGCGCACAGGAAAACGAAAAGGCTCCTGCGGAGCCCTTTCGATGACCGTCGCGCGAACCGGCCTGTTCAATGCTCGCGCGCGTGGTTGGGCGTATGACGTAGTCCCCGAGCCGATTGATGTGGTCACGCCGGTATGGTGAGAGCACCTTGAGCACCTCGGCATCGACAGGATGGCCAGCCGCTTGCAGGTCTTTGAGCTTGCGCGACATCCACTGCACGTTGTACAGGATGAAGGCCAACAGCCTGGAAGCCAAGCCGGAGCAGATCAAGGTCGAGATAGAAGAGTTCGCCAAGAGCTACGAAGATCCGAAGGAGGTCATCCGCTGGTACTACGGCGACCAGCAACGCCTAGCCGAAATGGAAGCCTACGTGCTCGAGAACAACGTGGTAAATTTTGTGTGCGACAAGGCCAAGGTGTTTGAGAGGGCCGTGTCGTTCGAAGAGCTGACCGCCGCTTCTGCCGCGCATGGCTGATCCGACAGACCGATTTGACGCACCGGAGAGATCCGCATGATCCGCAATGAACTGATCGACCTACTCGCCCGCACTCAGGCGTCCGCGCTCGAAACGCAGGGGCTCGGCCTGGTGCCGATGGTGGTCGAGCAGTCGGGCCGCGGCGAACGCGCCTCCGATATTTACTCGCGCCTGTTGAAGGAGCGGGTGATCTTCATGGTGGGCGAGGTCAACGACCAGACTGCCAACCTCGTGGTGGCCCAGCTGCTGTTCTTGGAAAGCGAGAATCCCGACAAGAACATCTCGCTGTACATCAACTCGCCGGGTGGTTCGGTGTCGGCTGGCCTGGCGATGTACGACACAATGCAGTTCGTCAAGCCAGATGTCACCACCCTGTGCATGGGCATGGCGGCCAGCATGGGCGCCTTCCTGCTAGCAGCCGGTGCGAAGGGCAAACGATTTGCGCTGCCGAACTCGCGCATCATGATCCACCAGCCGCTGGGCGGTGCGCGCGGCCAAGCGTCGGACATCGAGATCCAGGCGCGCGAGATCCTGTACCTGCGCGAGCGGCTGAACACGGTCCTGTCGGAAGTGACGGGCCAGCCTGTCGACAAGATCGCCCGTGATACGGACCGCGACAACTTCATGAGCGGCGACCAGGCCAAGGAATACGGCCTGATCGACAACGTGCTGACCAAGCGCGGCGCCTGAGGGCACGGCGGGCCGGTGCGCTTGTCGGCACACCGGCTCGGCGCTACCGGGGGAGAGACAGGCGCTAACCGGACAGGCCCAAAACATCGGGTCGGCAGGAACGGGAACGTGGTAAGCCCGATTCCTCGTCACTGATTCAGAGTATCGAGTCGGCGGCAGGCGACCCGCGAGGGAAGCTTTTGGGGACGCGGGTAAAAGAACGCGGAGAAAGCGAGTGGCATGGTGTAAGGATGCGTCCGTGACGTCTAAGTCGGTTGGCTGTTCCATTGCTCCTCGAACCCCGAAACCAAGCATCAAATAACCCTCAGTCGGAAGCAAGAAATTCCCTGAGTCTGTCGGCTTCCTCGGGGGCCTGTAGCTTGCTGATTGCACGGCTTTCGATCTGGCGCATCCGCTCCCGTGACAGCTTGAAGAGCTTGCCGAGGTCTTCGAGCGTACATCCTGACCCGGTATCGATGCCGTATCGTATCCGCAATATCTTGGCCTCCCGGGCCGGCAGTCTGTCGAGCGCCTCGGCAACCGCCGTACGCATGCGGGCGTGGATCGTGACATCGAGCGGAGAGTCTGTATGGATGTCTTCCAGAAAGTCGATCATCGCGTCGTCGGAATCGCCCGTGCCGACTGACGATTCCAGCGAAAGGATGTGGCTGTCGATCTTCAGCAGCGCCTGGACTTTAGCCTCCGTCAGGCCCATGCGGCTTGCAAGGGCATGTGTGGTGGGTTCCCGCCCGGTCTGTTGCCGGAGTTCCCGCTGGATCTGGCGCAGCCTGCGGATGGAATCGATGACATGCACCGGGAGCCGGATCGCATGCGCATATTCGGCAAGCGCCCGCATGACGCCCTGCTGTATCCACCAGGTCGCGTAGGTGGAGAATTTCCAGCCGCGCTGGAATTCGAACTTTTCAACCGCTCTGAGCAAGCCCATATTGCCTTCCTGGACCAGATCAAGGAACGGCAGCCCACGATTGACGTACCGCTTGGCGATCGAGACAACGAGCCTGAGGTTGGCCTCGGTCAGTTCCTGCTTCGCGCGCTGGATGCCGGATTCCGCCGCGCGAACGCGCTGGTGGATGTCTTTCAGCTGCGTCAGCCGCAAGCCCAAATGCGTTTCGATGCTGGCCAGTTCCTGCTGTCCGGCACGGATCCGGGGCAGGTGCAAGCTGACATCGGCCTTACGCATTCGAGGAATCCCTGCAGTCCGGATGGCCCACTCCGGATCGGTTTCGTGGCCGCGGAATGATTGTGCAAATGCGTTCGGCGTCATGCCGCATTGTTCGAGCGCGATTGTGCGGATGGCACGTTCGATGCCCTGGACCCGGGCGGCCCATTCCTGTACCGTGTTGCGCAGGCGGTCGATCGTCTGCCTGCCGAAGCGCATGCGTGCGAGTTCGGCCTGGATCGCCAGGCGGATATCGCCTGACGCAAACTGGCCGGCGCCGTGTTCGGCCGCCAGTTGTTCCGACAGCGTTCGCACGCGTGCAAACAGCGGGAGACAGGCATGGGTTAAGTCCAGCAGGTGCGCGTCGTTGCCGTCCGCCTTTACCGGATCGCGTTCGAATGCGGCGTCCTCTCCATCGATCTCATCATCCGGCTCTGCCTCCATGGGAACGCGCGCGGCCGGTATTCCATGCGGCCCTTCGTCGCCTGACAGGCCGTCGATCAGTGCGTCGATGCGTATCTCTCCGGCCCGGACGCGTTCAGCGTCCTCGAGCAGCATCCGGACCACTACAGGACAGAGGGAGACTGCGTGGACGATTTCGCTGTAGCCATGCTCGATGCGCTTCGCAATCCCGACCTCCTGTTCACGGGTCAATAGCCCGGTAGCCATCATTTCGCGCATGTACATCCGGACAGGGTCGGTCGTGCGGCCGAATTCGGCATCGATCGTCGATAGCGTGTCCTGCGTCTCTTCGATCATTTGTTCGTCGGGCGCCGCTCCGTGCAGCGCACCATTGAGCAGCAGCGTTTCCGCATCGGGTATGTGCTCGTACACGGCGATGCCCATGTCCTGGAACGCGTCAACCACAACATTCAACGCGGGCGATTGCGCGAAATAACCCGGAAAACAATCGTCGAGCTGCGCATGAGTCAAAAACCCTTGCGCCCGGCCAAGCTCGATCAGTGCCTGCATGTGCTGCGGTTCCGAGCGTTCGGCTGCGGCAGGAGAGACGCGTTGCGGCAAAGGTTGACCGCCTTGGTGCCGCGTATGCGACGGGCTGCCGGCGTACCTCTCTTCTGCAAGATTTTCTGGCTCGTAATCGACCAACATTCAGCTCTCCTGAGGGGCGTCCGTCTTCACCACGCGGTGTTCCGTATCGATGCCGCTTTCAAACAATTCGACGATCCGGCGCAATGCCTGCGCCTCTGGGCGGCTCTAGGCGTTGATGGCAGGCCCTAAGCCGCGGCCCGAAACAGCGGCGCCTCAATCCGCCGGGCTGCCTTCGCCCATGCCGGCTTCAGGCAGAGCACCCGACTTCCAATGCCTGTCCATCGGCGCAAGGCGCCGCGTACCGCGCGGCGTCCGGCTGCTCGTCGAAGGGCCGTGCCAGCACGTTCAACAGCCGCTGGAGTTCGGCGGCCGATCCGCGCTGCGCGTCTTCGATCGCGGCTTGCGCCAGGTGATTGCGCAGCACGTAGCGCGGGCTCACCCGCCGCATGGCTGCCGCATGGGCCGCCGTATCGCCGCCCTCGCTGGCGATGCGGGCACGCCAGTCGCGCAGCCACGCCGCACGTTCTGCGTCCGGCTCGCAGCAGTCCGCTTGTAGTGCGTCGGCAAGATCCCGGAATGCGCACGTGAAATCGGCGCGCCGGCGTTGCAGCAGCGTCAGCCAGCGGTTCACCAGCGCAGCATCGCCCTCCCGCGCGTCCCACAGGCCGAGCTTGGCGCACCAGAGGCGCATCACCTTGCGGGCGTACACCTCGTCATAGCTGGCCAGGAGCGCTCGGGCCACTTCGCCAGCCCCCTCGGGATGCTCGTTGAAAAGGCCCGCGCACGCGTCGATCAGACGCGCGCAATTCCAGCGCCCGATGGCGGGCTGGGCCGTGTACGCATAGCGGCCTTCGTGATCGGACGCTTTGCATACGTGGTGGACGCGAAAGCGTTCCATGAATCCATAAGGGCCGAGGTCCAGCGTGAGGCCAAGCACCGACAGATTGTCGGTGTTCAGCACACCGTGGCAGAACCCCAGGCTCTGCCAGTGCGCAAAGAGCGACGCCGTGCGCTCGACCACCTCGGCGAGCCATGCGATGTAGCGATCCGCCCGACCGGACAGATGCGGGAAGTGATGCACGATCACGTGCTCGGCGAGCATGACGAGCTGTGCTCGCGTCCCATGGTGCGCGTGGTACTCGAAGTGGCCGAAGCGCACGAAGCATGGCGCGACGCGGCACAGCACGGCGGCGGTCTCGCGCTCCTCGCGCTGCACCGGAAAGCTGGAGCCGATCAGCGTAAGCACGCGGGCCGTCGGTACGCCGAGCGCATGCAGTGCCTCGCAGGCGAGCAGTTCGCGGATGGATGATCGCAGCACCGCACGCCCGTCGCCCCCACGCGAAAAAGGCGTCGGCCCGGCTCCCTTCAGTTGCAGCTCCACCGAAATACCGGCTTCCGTGCGCCACTCGGCCAGCGTCAGGACACGCCCGTCTCCGAGGTGCGGCACCCATCTGCCGAACTGGTGTCCCGCATAAGCGGATGCATGGGCCGTCTGCCCCGGCCAGCCGCCATTGCCGGCAAACACTTGCCGCGCGGCCGGACTCTTGAACCAGTCGCGCGCCAGACCGATCTCATCGGCCAGTGCGGGATTCGAGTGCAACACCCGTGAGTCCGGCAGCGGCTGCGCGCTGACTGGCTCCACGTACGGCGCGCCAAGCGCTGCGAAACGCGGCGCGGCCGATACCGGCGCGGTGATGCCTGTCACGGCCCTCGCTCCTCGAGTGCGGCACGAAGCAGATGCACGAAGTGCCGCGCCTGCCGCCCGGCGCCGTCTGCGATCTGATGACGGCAGCTTGTGCCGTTGGCTAGCAGCCAAGTCTCTTCTCCCGCGGCCCGCATGGCCGGGAGGAGGCCCAGTTCCGCCATGCGTTGCGAAACGGCGTGGTGCTCGGCCTCGAAACCGAAGCTGCCGGCCATGCCGCAGCAGCCGGCATCGACGAACTCGACCTCGAGCTGTGGCACGAGCTTCAACGCGCGGCGCATCGCCTTCATCGCGCCCACGGCCTTCTGGTGGCAGTGGCCATGCACGAGCGCCCGGGCCGGCATGGGCGCGAGCAGGAGCGTGAGCCGGTGCGCATCGTGCTCGCGCGCCAGGAACTCTTCGAGCAGCAGCGCCGAAGCCGCCAGTGCCCGGGCCGGCTCGGGCGGCAGTCCGAGGCTCAGGTATTCGTCGCGGAACATCAGCAGGCACGAAGGCTCAAGCCCGATCACAGGGCGCCCCGCTGCCAGATGCGGCGCGAGTGCATCGAGCACGCGCATGGCCTCGTCACGCGCCGCCTTGACAAAGCCGCCCGACCAGGCGGTACGGCCGCAGCATAGCGCGCGCGTCCCGGGCGCTGCCCGCGCGACGTGAACGACATAGCCGGCAGCCTCCAGCACTGCCAGGGCCGCTTGCGCATTGTCCGGCTCAAAATGGTTGGTGAACGTGTCGATCCACAGCACCACCTCGGCCCGCCCGGTGCCCTCCGGAACGCGGGCGGCACGCCACCGATCGATGAAGCTGCGCGGGGCCGGCAACGGCAGCGAACGCCCTGCGGCAATCCCCAGCCAGCGTTCCCCCAGCCGCGCCAGCAACCGCGAGCGATTGCGCCAGCGCGCCAAGAGCGCCAGGGCGCGCAGCCAGGCAACCCATCGGGGCAGGCTGGCGAAGAGCCGCGTGCGCAATGCGGGGCGTTGATGACGCCATCGTTGTGCGAGTGTTTCGGTGCGCAGCGCCGCCATGTCGACGCCGTTAGGACATTCGCGCTTGCAGCCCTTGCAGCCGACGCACAAGTCCATGGCCGCGGCCAGCTCGGGCCCGGCGAACGCATCGGCGCCCAGATCGCCGTCCAGCGCCGCGCGCAAGACCGCGGCCCGCTCGCGTGTGCTGTGCGCCGTGTTGCCCGTCGCCCGGTAGCTGGGACACATCACGCTCGCACGGCCCTCGCCATTCACGCGCTGGCACAGGCGGTTGCCGATGCAGAGCGCCGCCGCTTTGCCGAAGCTGCCGCCGTGCGCGGGTACGGCGGCGTAAGCATCGCCCTCGCCGTAGGCGTCGTAGGTGGACCAGTCCAGCAGCGGCGTGACCCATACCGCGCCGGGCGCACCGTGCCGATCATGCATGGCGAGACAGGACGATCACAATCACGATGCAGCCTTCCCGGTGGCCGCCTGCGCGAGCAGCGCCTCCACGACGCCAAATCCGAGGCGGTCGGCCGGATCCAGCGTGCGCAATTTTTCGACCAGCGCCCGCGCAGCATCGTGCTCGCCGCGCCGCACGCTGATGAACGCCAGCGCTTTCAGCGTAAACAGCCAGAAGCGGGCAGGGCTGGGGATCGAGAAATCGGCATCGCCGGCGCGCACCATCCGCCAGTCGCGCGCGAGCGAGGCCTGCTCGGCGGCGACTGTGAGCGCCGTGGTGGCGACCTCATGGGCCTGCACAAGCTCGCCGCCACTCGCATGAAACTTGTAGAGCATGTAATACGCGGGCAGGGCGCGCGGAGCACTCAGCACGGCCGTCCAGAGGGACGCGCCGATTTCGGCGCGCGTTGCCCCGCGCGCCAAGTCGATCAGATGCCGGATCGACTCGGGCACGTCGCCGCCGAACAGTTCGGCGGACTCGTCCCCCGTCATCAGGTTCACCAGATCTCCTTCGGGGCGAGCAGGCGTACGACCGGCTCGCCTTGTTCCAGATGGCTGGTGAAGATCTCCTCCACGTCGGCCGCCGTGACGCCGCTGTAGAGCACGGCGTCCGGATAGACGAGGACGTTGGCGCCGCTATCGCAAGGCCCAAGGCAACCGGAGTAGGTAATCGCAACCGTGTCGGCCTGGCGTTTCTGCTGCTCGGCCCAGAAAGCCTGCAGCAGCGCGGTCGAACCCTTGCCGCCCGCGCAGGAGCCGCGCGGATGCTGCGGCGGGCGGGTCTGCGTGCAGACAAATACGTGTCGGACAGGACGTGGCATCGCGGTATCCCTCCCTCAACCGGATCAACCGAACTTGAACAGGATCCCGTGGCCGCCCCGCGGGTACTCCCATTCGATGTTTTGATGGTCGCTGCACAGAATCCGGCAGCTGCCACATTCGAGGCAGCCGTCGGTGATGAGCGTCACCGAGCCGTTGCCCTCGGCCTTGTAGCACGACGCCGGACAGACGAACGTGCAACTCTTCTGCCCGCATTCGTTCAGGCAGACGTTCGCGTCCTTGATGCGGATGTGAGGCCGGCCCGCGTCGACGCGGTAGCGGTTCTGGAACAGCTTCTCCTCGACATTGACTGTCGTCACGGTGCTCATCGGAATGCCCTCCAAAGTCTGTACGCGTCGCCCACCAGCCCAGTGAACGAACGGCTCTTGCGGAAGCTCGACATGATCGAGCGCTCCTTGCTCTTCTTGTCGACGCCGTCGACAGTGATCATGGTGCGCGCGGCGCTGGCGACCAGATCCGGATAGGTGGTGAAGAACTGCGGATTGCGATGCAGCGTGCTCGGCATGTCGCGGTACTTGTGTAGATCCTTCATCACGAAGCTGTCGTCGAGGGCGGCCTTGTAAGCCTTTAGCTCGCTGGCGCGATAGCCGCGGCCGGCTTCCTTCGCAGCAATGACCGTCTCGGCGGCGAGGCGCCCGGTCGTCATTGCGAGATTCGAGCCTTCGCGGTGCACGGCATTGACGAAGCCGCCTGAGTCGCCGACGATCATCCAGCCGTTGCCATACACCTGCGGTATCGCGTGGAAGCCGCCTTCGGGGATCAGGTGCGCGCAGTATTCCTTCATCTCGCCGCCGGCGATCAGTGGTGCGATCGACGGATGCTGCTTCATCTTCTCGATCAGCACGTATGGGCTGGTGCGGTTGGCGTTCTGCTTGAAATCGGACAGCATGCAGCCCACGCCGATCGTCAGCGATTCCTTGTTGGTGTATAGGAAGCCCGTGCCCATCATGCCGTCGGTGATCCGGCCCACCATTTCGATCACGACGCCTTCGTCTTCACCGATGTTGAAGCGCTGACGAATCGTTTCTTCCGGTATGAACAGGATTTCCTTGACTGCCAGCGCGACGTTGCCCGCTTCGATCTCGCCGTGAAAGCCGGCCTTGCGCGCAAGCGTCGAGTTCACGCCGTCGGCGAGAATCACGACGTCCGCATACACGTCGCCATGTTCGCGGTCGCACTGCACGCCGACCACCTGGTCGCCGTCAAGGATCAGGTGATTGACGGTCGTCTCGCAGATGAGGAGCGCGCCCGCTTCGCGCACCTTCGACGAGAACCACTTGTCGAACTGCGCGCGGATGATCGTGTAGCGGTTGTACGGCGGCTTGTTGTAGTCGTCGCTGCGCACGTGGGTGCCGACGAACGACGTGTCGTCGAGCATCCATAGACGCTGCTCGATGATGTGGCGTTCGAGCGGCGCATCATCGCGGAAGTCGGGGATAATCTCCTCGAGCGCCTTCGCATACAGGATCGCGCCCTGCACGTTCTTGCTGCCCGGATATTCTCCGCGCTCGATCTGAAGCACTTTCAGGCCGGCCTTGGCCATCGTGTAGGCCGCAGCGTTTCCCGATGGCCCCGCGCCCACGATGATCGCATCGAATTGCGACGGCTTTTTCATTTCGTTCCTCCTTACGCGACCTGCTTGCTGCGTGCCGACAGGTGTTCGGCGAATGCCTGCGTAAGCGCAGGCAGCACCTGCATCGCGTTGCCGACGATGCCGACATGCGCGAAGTCAAAGATCGGCGCATTGGGGTCGGTGTTGATCGCAACGATCACATCTGAACTCTCCATCCCGACCCGGTGCTGGATCGCCCCCGAGATGCCCGCCGCGATGTACAGCTTCGGCCGCACCGTCTTGCCAGTCTGGCCGACCTGCCGGTCCGCCTCGACCCAGCCGGCCTGCACGCACGGACGCGTCGCGCCAACCTCGCCGCCGAGCACGCGCGCGAGCTCGAAAACCAGCCGGAAGTTGTCCGGGTTCTTCAGGCCCTTGCCGCCGCTGACGATCACGTCCGCATAAGGCAGGTTGATCTTGTTGCTGTTCGCGTCGGCGACGAAGTCGAGCAGCTTGGTGACGATCTCGGTCTCGATCATGCCGAGCGCTTCCTGCACGATCGCGCCGCTGCGGCCGGCCTCGGCGCGCGGCATCGCCATCACGCGCGGCCGCACGGTCGCCATCTGCGGCCGGTACGCGAGCGTCATGATCGTGCAAAGCAGCGAGCCGCCGAAGGTCGGCCGTGTCGCCGCGAGCGCGCGCGAGGTCGGATCGATGTTGAGCTCGGTGCAGTCGGCGGTGAGACCGGTCAGCAGCGTGGTCGCAACCGAGCCGGCGAGATCGCGACCCATCGACGTCGCGCCGAGCAGCAGGATTTCGGGCTGGTACTTGTTGACCAGATCGGTCAGCGCCTTCGTGAAGGGCTCGTTGCGGTAGCCGAGCAGCACCGGGGCGTGAATCACGTAGGCTTTGTCGGCGCCGTAGGTGAACGCCTCGGCGGCGAACGTTTCAAGCGGCTCATCGGGGCCACCGAGTACGGCGACTGACACGTCGCTGCCGAGCTTGTCGGCAAGCTTGCGCGCCTCGCCGATCAGTTCCCACGACACGCTGTGCACGTGTCCGCGGTCGTGTTCGAGGAAGACCCAGACGCCCTTGTACGCCTTGAGGTGCTCTGGCAGATCCAGAATGCGGCCGCCGGCCTTCTTCACCGGTGCGGCGGGCTTGTGGTCGGCGGTCGTCATGTCGGTTCCTTCATCAGCAGGTCGGTTTCGAGCGTCGAATGACGCGTGAAGATCTTCTGCAACACGTTCAGTGACACGTCGCGCAGCGTCGATGTCTCGACATCGAGCATCTCAGCCTTCTCGGTGCGCGGCGTCGGGCCGAAGACCTTGCTGACGACGGTCGGCGACCCCTTCAGGCCGATCTTGCTCAGATCCTCGATGCCGGCCTGCTCCTTGTTCCATTGACGGACCGGAAAGCCGGCCGCGTGGATCATGGCGGGCAGCGTCGCAAAGCGCAGTTCGTTGGTGTTCTCGAGCATCGTGATGAGGCATGGCAGCTTGGTCTTCAGCACCTGCACGCCGCCTTCCGCGCGGCGCTCGACCACGATCGTGCGTGCGGCCGGTTCGATCTCGACGATGCGCGAAACATAGGTCAACAACTGGAGCCCAAGACGCTTCGCAATGCCGGGGCCGACCTGCGCAGTGTCGCCGTCGATCGTCTGCTTGCCGGTGAACACGATGTCGACCGCCTGTTCGCGCGCGATCTGCC
Organism: Cupriavidus sp. 22TCCZM01-5; assembly: GCF_057798915.1. Lineage (NCBI taxonomy): Bacteria > Pseudomonadati > Pseudomonadota > Betaproteobacteria > Burkholderiales > Burkholderiaceae > Cupriavidus > Cupriavidus sp. 22TCCZM01-5. The sequence continues at coordinate 50,233 of NZ_JBYOJR010000031.1, read as the reverse complement.
GGATGCCGGCCGCAAGCGCGTAAGACGTCGCTAGCGTGTCGGCGCCCGCAAACGCGCGATCCGTGACGAGAACCGCATCGTCGGCGCCATAGCTCACGCATTTGCGCAGCGCGTCTTCTGCCTGCGGCGGGCCCATGCAGAGCGCGGTGACCTTGCCGCCGAACATGTCCTTCAGCCGCAGCGCCTCTTCGAGCGAGAACAGGTCGTAGGGGTTGGGGATTGCGGGCACGCCCTGGCGCATGATCGTGTTGGTGACCGGATGGACCCGGATCTGGGCCGAATCCGGAACCTGCTTGATGCAGACAACGATGTGCATGGTCAACCCTCCGTCATGCGGCTCCGCGCGCCGGCAGCGACGCGCGGAGGTTGTCGACGGACACGTGCTGCCGGCCATCGACATCCTGGAACACCTTGAAGACCTTTTCCTCGGCGGGCGTCGATTCGACGAAATCGGCGTATGCCCGGGCGAGCAGATCCCTATAGGCGGTGAACAGCGCCACTTCGTCATCACGCGGAAGCGACGCCTCCTGGCGGATGTACTGGAAGAAGCGCTTGAGAATGTGCAGGCGGCACACGTCGACCACCTTCTGGTCGTATGAGACGCCAAGGAACTGCATGAAGTCCTCAGCGGAGGACAGGCTTTTCATTCGTTCGGCAAGGTGCGTCATGACGAATCACTCCGGACGGCAGGAATTGGACAGGGGGCCGGCGGCGGCCATGCAGCCATCGCCGCAGCATGGGTCGCCGGATGCGCCGGCGCGCGGCGGCATTGGGCCACTGTAGATCGTGTGCTCAAGTTGGGCGACACGATCGAGCAGGCATGCCAGCGCCTTGCCGACCGGGTCGGGAATGAGGTGGTGGTTCAGGTCGTAGCCGTGCGCGGTGCGCCGCGCGCGCGGCGCAACGACCCGCCCCGGAATGCCGACGACCGTCGCGCCCTCTGGCACCGGGTCGATGACGACCGAATTTGCCGCGATGCGGGCGCTATGGCCGACGGTGATCGGCCCTAGGATCGTCGCGCCCGCTCCGACGACAACGTCGTCGCCAAGCGTGGGGTGGCGCTTACCGGGATGCCAGGTCGTGCCGCCAAGCGTGACGCCGTGGTACAGCGTAACGTCATTACCGATTTCCGCCGTCTCGCCGATCACGACGCCCGCGCCATGATCGATGAAGAACCGCGCGCCAATCGTGGCGCCCGGATGGATGTCGATGTTCGTGAAGATCCGCGCCCAGAATGACAGGAAACGTGGCAGATAGCGCCAGCCGCGCCCCCATAGCGCGTGCGCAACGCGAAAGGCGGCGACTGCATGCACGCCCGGATAGATGGTCCAGACCTCAATCCGGCTGCGGGCGGCGGGATCGCGCTCAAGCACGCAGCGCGCATCGCCTCGCAGCAGCGTCCACCATGACTGATCGGCAGCGGGACGATCGGCCGGCGCCGAAGCGGATGCCGCCTCCGCAACGGTGCTCATGACAACTCCTCCAGCAGTTCGCGTACCTCGATCAGGAAGCGGTACAGATCGCTCGCCTTCGGCGCTTGCTTGTGTTGAGTCGCATGCTGGCGGATACGCGCGAGCAGCAGGGGCACGAGCCGGTCGTTGACGGGGATCCCGAGCGCGTCATACGCGTGGCGCACGCCTTGCGAACCGGAATGTTTGCCCAGCACCAGCGAGCGCGCTCGACCAAGTTCGGCGGGATCGAAGCCTTCGTAAGTGGCTGGATGCTTGGCGAGCCCATCCGTATGAATACCGGATTCGTGTGTGAAAACGCCGCGCCCGACGATGCTCTTGTTAGCCGGCACCGCACGGCCCGAGGCCCGCTCGACCAGCCGCGAGATATCGACCAGCGCGGTAGTGTCGATGCCGGCGTCGGAGCCGAGCAGATGGCGCGAGCACATCACGACCTCTTCGAGAGGGGCGTTGCCCGCGCGCTCGCCGAGGCCGTTGACGGTGGTGTTCGCGTGGGTTGCGCCGGCGCGCAGCGCGGCGAGCGTGTTCGCCGTGGCAAGCCCGAGATCGTCGTGCGCGTGGACCTCGATCTCGATATCGACGGCGTCGCGCAGGCGCGCAATTGCTTCGTAGGTCGAGAACGGATCGAGCACGCCGAGCGTGTCGGCGAAGCGGATCCGCTGCACGCCGCACTGCTGCGCCAGTTGTGCGACTTCGGCAAGAAACGCAGGGTCGGCGCGCGACGCGTCTTCCATGCCGAGCGAGAGCTTGAGGCCACTGCTGACCGCTTCGCCGATCACCCGCCGGATTTGCGCGAACACCCAGGTGCGCGGCTGCCGCAGCTTGTACTGCAAATGGATGTCGGACACCGGCACCGACAGATGGACGATGTCCGGGTTGCAGCGCAACGCCACGGCAAGGTCGCCCGGCGTCAAGCGGCCCCACACCATCAGCTCGGCGTCCAGATTTAGATCGACGATGGCCTCGATGTCGGCGATCTCTTCCTCACCCATCGACGGGATGCCGATTTCGAGTTCGGGCACGCCGGCGCGCGTGAGCGCTGTTGCGATCGCACATTTCTCTTCGCACGTGAAGGCCACGCCCGCCGTCTGCTCGCCATCGCGCAAGGTCGTGTCGTTGATGATCGGATGAGCCATGAGTGGGGTTCCAGGAGCGTTGCAACATGCGATTGCAATTGCCGTGCCAATTCGAATTGCACGGCTGCACGCGGCCAGCGCCCTGTACGCGCTTCGTATCCGGTGTCCGGATGACGACGCGTTGTCGTGAATGTCCTGTTTCGGACAGCGATGGGCGCGCTCAGATCGCAGCCCCGGTAGCGGGGCTGGATGTCACTTTTCATAGTGCTCCTAACAGGAGGCGGCGAGTCCGGGGGCCTGTGCCGGTGTTTCAGGCCGGAAGGCGAAGCGCAAATGGCCAAGGGTGGCGCTCGCAGCGCGGAAATCGAATGTCTGAGCGCGGAGCCTGCGCCTCACACTGCGGTATTCGGGGATCGGAACGCGACGCGTCGGGTCAGGGACTCGGTGTTTGGCATCAGAACTTGCCGCATGCGGTTCTGAGCGCGGCAAGCTTGAGATGGGATTGCCGATCAATGACGATCAGCGTCTTTACGCGTGTCTGTGCCATCCCATATGGTCAGCGCCTTGAATGCATCCTCGGCAAAGTCCCGGCACGCCCACAGGTATTCGACGTGCCGGGCTTCATCCAGCCCGCGAAAGTGTTCGAGGCCGTTGGAGTGGAAGATGCCCAGAAACGCGCCCGCGCACGTCGCCTGTGGCCCTCTCGGGGCGTCCAGCACGTGGCACACCCAAAGCCGATGCTCAGAATGGTATTCAGCGCTCACGCGCCAGGTTGCGCGTATGCAGGGGGAGCTCGACCGTCAGATCCGCGTCGCGCAGTTTCACGCAGCAGGCCAGCCGTGAGTCGGCGTCGAGTCCCCATGCGTTGTCAAGCTGGTCGCTCTCTTCGTCGTCGGGCAGTGCCAGCGACGCACCGCCTTGACGGACATGAACGTGACACGTCGCGCAGGCGGCAACCATCTCGCAGGCGTGTTCAAGCTCAATGCCGTTGGCCAGCAGGCTTTCACACAGCGACGCACCGCACTTCGCGTCGAATGCGAAGCCATCGGGGCAGAGGGCGGGGTGGGGCAGGATGTGGACGCGCGGCATGCTCGCTCTTCGGGGTCTATTGTGCTGTCAGGCGATCAGGCGAGGCTGTCCACCGCACGGCCGGCCAATGCGCGCCGGATTGATGCGTCCATCCGACGTGCGGCAAAGCCTTCGGTCGCGCGGGACAGCACGTCAGCGGCTTCGCGCACCTGGTCAGTTGACGCGCCGGTGCCGAGCGCATCGGCAACGCGGAAGATCGACAGCCGGACAGCCGACAGTTCGGCGGCCGACAGCAGCGATGCGTCCTCCGACAACGCGGCTTCGGTCGCGTCGAGCAGCCTGCGCGCATCGACCTGCGCTTCGCGCAGCGAGCGCAACTGCATGTCGTCCACCGACATGTCGATCGCTTCGCGCAGCATCGACGCAATCTGGCCGTCGCTCAGCCCGTAAGACGGTTTGACCTCGACATGGGCCTCGACGCCGGTGCGCTGCTCGCGCGCGGTGACGGCGAGCAGTCCGTCCGCGTCGACCTGGAACGTGACGCGAATGCGCGCGGCGCCGGCCACCGCAGGCGGGATTCCGCGCAGATCGAAGCGTGCGAGCGAACGGCAGTCGGAGACGGATTCACGCTCGCCCTGCACGACGTGGATCGACATCACGGTCTGACCGTCCTTGAACGTCGTGAATTCCTGCGCGCGTGCGACCGGAATCGTCGAGTTGCGCGGGATGATTTTCTCGACCAGGCCGCCCATCGTTTCAATGCCGAGCGACAACGGGCACACGTCGAGCAGCAGCCAGCCGTCGCCGCCTGCGTTGCCGGCGAGGATGTCGGCCTGCTTCGCAGCGCCGAGTGCGACGACCTGGTCGGGATCGATATCGGCGAGCGGCTCCCGGCCGAACATTTCGCCCACGGCCTCACGCACGACCGGCATCCGCGTCGAGCCACCGACGAGGATTACGCCGTCGACGTCGCTGATCGCCAGTTGCGCGTCGCGCAATGCGCGCTTGGTCGCCGACAGCGTGCGCGCGAGGAGCGCTTCCGCGAGGTCAGCGAACGCTGCGCGCGACAGCGTCTGGCGCAACGCTGTACCGCTCGACAGCCGGATCGATAAGTCGGCGGTCGGCGCGTGCGACAGCGCTTCCTTCGCGGCGCGCGCGGCGGTCAGCGCGGCACGCTGTTCACCCGGCGCGAGCGCCGCGAGTCCGGCGACGCCGTGCGCACGGCACAGCCATTCGGCGATCGCGTGATCGAAATCATCGCCGCCGAGCGCCGAGTCGCCGCCGGTCGAGAGCACTTCAAACACGCCGTTCGACAGCTTCAGAACCGACACGTCGAAGGTGCCGCCGCCGAGATCGTAGACCACGAACGAACCCTGCGCGCCGCGGTCGAGGCCATACGCGACGGCGGCGGCGGTTGGCTCATTCAGCAGGCGCAGCACGGTGAGGCCGGCAAGCCGCGCGGCGTCTTTCGTAGCCTGCCGCTGCGCGTCGTCGAAATACGCGGGCACGGTGATGACGACGCCGGCCAGCTCGCCGCCGAGTGACGCTTCGGCGCGGACCCGCAGCGTGCGCAGGATTTCGGCAGACACCTCGACGGGCGAACGCTCGCCTGCGGCGGTGTCGAGCGCAACCATGCCGGGCCGGTCGATGAACCGGTACGGCAGCGCGTCGGCACCGGCCACATCCGAGAGGCTGCGGCCCATCAGCCGCTTCACCGAGACGATGGTGTTGCAGGGATCGTCAACCTGATGTGTGCGCGCGTCGCGGCCGACGTCGGTGTCACCGGACGGATGGTAGCGCACGATCGAAGGCAGCAGTGCTTCGCCATCCGCATCCGGCAGCACGCGCGCGAGCGCGCTCTGTACGGTGGCGACGAGAGAGTTCGTCGTGCCAAGATCGATGCCGGCGGCGAGCCGGTGCTGATGCGGCGCAGCGGCCAGGCCGGGTTCGGCGATCTGCAAGAGTGCCATGTCGGTTTCCGGTTCGATCGATTCTGAATCTCGCGCGCGGCCCGGCTCAGACGGCGAAGCTCTCGCCGCAGCCGCAGTTCGCGGTCGCGTTCGGGTTGTGGAACTTGAAGCCTTCGTTCAACCCCTCACGGACGAAGTCGAGCTCGGTGCCATCCAGCATCGGCAGGCTGCGCGGATCGACTACGACCTTGACGCCATGCGCATCGAAGCAATGATCTTCGTCATTCGGCGCATCGACGAATTCGAGCGCATACGCAAAGCCCGAACAGCCGCTCGTCTTGACCGCGAGGCGCAGCCCGATGCCGCTGCCGCGTTTTTTCAGTGCGTTCTCGACATGGCGCGCCGCCGCCAAGGTCAGGGAGATTGCCATCGCGCCCTCACATCGAAAAGGAACTGCCGCAGCCACAGGTGCTCTGCGCGTTCGGGTTCTGGATCACGAAGCGCGAGCCTTCGAACCCGTCCTCGTAATCGACGCGGGCGCCCGCGAGATATTGCTGGCTCATCGAATCGATCACCAGCGTGACGCCATCGGTGACGATCTGCAGATCATCTTCGGCAACCTGATCGTCAAATGCGAAGCCGTACTGGAAGCCGGAGCATCCGCCGCCGGACACGTACAGACGCAGCTTCAGCGCAGGGTTGCCTTCGGATTCGATCAGCGACGCGACCTTCGCCGCCGCGTCCGGGGTGAAATCGACAAACGACGGCGGCAGGGCCGGTGCATCGGCGGGGGCGGATTGCAGGGTTTCCATTGTGCTGTCCTCATAGGGGAAAGAAGATGGACGTCAATTCAAATCAAATTCAGCTTGCGCCGGATTAGGCGGCAGGCTGTGTGACGGTGCGGGGATCGGCGCCGGCCGTTCCATCCACCTCCGAGTGACGCGCACGGAAATCGGCAACGGCCGCCTTGATCGCGTCCTCGGCGAGAATCGAGCAGTGGATCTTCACTGGCGGCAGCGCGAGTTCTTCCGCGATGTCGGTGTTCTTGATCGCCAGCGCTTCATCGAGCGTGCGGCCGCGCACCCATTCCGTAACGAGCGAACTCGACGCAATCGCAGAGCCGCAGCCGTAGGTCTTGAACTTGGCGTCCTCGATCACGCCGGCTTCATTGACGCGGATCTGGAGCTTCATCACGTCGCCGCAGGCGGGTGCGCCGACCATCCCCGTGCCGACACCTTCCATGTCTGCGTCGAACGAGCCGACGTTGCGGGGATTTTCGTAGTGGTCGAGGACCTTGTCACTGTATGCCATTGCATGCTCCGCGTGGTGCGTGGTTTGTGGGGAAGGGCGCTCAGTGCGCGGCCCACTGGATTGCTGCCAGATCAATGCCATCGCGCGCGAGATCCCAGAGTGGGCTCATCGCGCGCAGGCGGGCGACGACGTCGGTGAGCCGCGCGACTGCAAGATCGATTTCGGCTTCAGTCGTGAAGCGGCCGAGCGAGAAGCGGATTGAGCTGTGCGCGAGTTCATCCGGGCGGCCCATCGCGCGCAGCACGTAACTGGGTTCGAGGCTCGCCGACGTGCATGCGGAGCCTGATGACACGGCGATGCCCTTGATGCCCATCAGCAGCGATTCGCCTTCAACGTAATGGAAGCTGACGTTCAGATATTGCGGCGCGCTGTGTTCGAGGTCGGTGTTCAGTTCGACTGCATCGAGCTTCGACAAGCCGGCCCACAGCCGTTCGCGCAGTGCGTGGATACGCTCGTTGTCGAGCAATATGCTTTCGCGCGCGAGCCAGAACGCATGGCCCATGCCGACGATCTGATGGGTCGGCAGCGTGCCCGAGCGCATGCCGCGCTCGTGGCCGCCGCCGTGCATCTGGCTTGCGATCCGCACGCGCGGCTTGCGGCGGACGTAGAGCGCGCCAATCCCTTTCGGGCCATACACCTTGTGAGCGGAGAACGACATCAGATCGACGGGTAGCGTGTCGAGGTCGATCGGCACCTTGCCGGCTGCCTGGGCAGCGTCAACGTGCAGCAGCACGCCGCGCGCACGGCATATCGCGCCGAGCATCGCGACATCCTGTACCACGCCGGTCTCGTTGTTCACGTACATCACCGACGCGAGCACGGTACCGGGCGTCAGTGCGGCCTCGAACTCAGCGGGATCGACCAGGCCGTTTTCGCGGACCGGTAGCACGACGGCCTCGTAGCCCTGACGTTCGAGCTCGCGCACCGTGTCGAGCACCGCCTTGTGCTCGGTCGCCACCGTCACGATGCGCCGCCCACGCACCTGGTTGAACTGCACGGCGCCCTTGATGGCAAGGTTGTTCGATTCCGTTGCGCCGGACGTCCAGACGATTTCGCGCGGATCGGCGTTGACGAGGCTTGCGACCTGCTCGCGCGCCAGTTCGACCGCTTCCTCCGCCGCCCAGCCATACGCGTGCGAGCGGCTCGCGGGGTTGCCGTAGATCTGCGTCATGTACGGCAACATGCGATGCGCGACCCGCGGATCGACCGGCGTGGTGGCCGCGTAGTCCAGATAAACGGGCTGCTCCCGATGGGGGCGGGCGTCCGGCATGATGAACTCCTCGACAGCGATCTTGACGAGGGGCCATCCGCAAACTCCATGCCATGGTTTTTTTGCCTGAGAACGCTGTATTGACGTATATGTGTGTGTCGCGGGGTGTTGTCTTTGTCGGAAGCGGGTGTGTGAGGATCGGGTGGTCTTGTCGGATTTGTCGGCTTTGTCGAAACCCATAGACTGTGTATGTCCGATTTTGTAAGTTACGGGCAAGTTATGGGCGCGAATATTGCTTGCATTGTCGGAAAATGCGGTCAGCCATCGCGGAGCGAAAGCCCATGCCGAATACCCATAGAAGTGAGCGCCATCGTGATCTCGACGTCGTTTATGAAGTTGGCAAGACACTGATCTCTTCGCTGGATGTCAGCCGGACCTTCGACACGACGCTGCGTTATCTTGCCTATGCACTCAACTGGCGTTCCGCATTCATCGTCGTGACCGTCCCGGACGGCAGTCTGAGCGGCCTGTGCAGCATCGGGCTGTCGGCCGACTGGCGGCAGCGCGTGCGGTTCCTCCCCGGCGAAGGCATCGTCGGGCGCATCTTCACAAGCGGGTCGCCGGTGATCGTGCCGGAAGTACGCAACGAGCCGCTGTTCCTCGATCGCACTGGCGGCGCCGGGACGCCGGAAGAAGGGGCGGTCGCGCTGCTCGGCATGCCGATCCGGCACGAACAGCGCACGCTCGGCGTGCTCGTCGCGTTCTGCAAGAATGTGGACGGCAGCCGCGTGTTCGCAAACGACCTGCATCTGCTGAAAATCGTCGCGACGCTGATGGGGCAGGCGCTGCTGCTTCATCGTAGCGTCAGCTCTGCGCACGACCGGCTTCAGAGCGAGGTGCGGCGGATGCAGAAGGCGATCCGGCCCGTGCAACAGCTCGATCAGGTGGTCGGCGTGTCGGCGCCGATGCAGGAGGTATTCTCGCAGGTCCACCAGGTTGCGCCGGCGCGCACGACGGTGCTGTTGCGCGGCGAGAGCGGCACCGGCAAGGAAGTGATCGCACGTGCGATTCACCGGCTGTCGCAGCGCAGGGACGAGGTGTTCATCTCCGTGAACTGCGCGGCACTGACCGAGACCCTGCTCGAAAGCGAACTGTTCGGCCATGAGAAGGGCGCCTTCACCGGTGCACAAGGTTTACGCAAGGGGCGCTTCGAAATGGCGCACGGCGGCACGCTGTTCCTCGACGAGGTCGGCGACATCTCGCCGTCGTTCCAGGCGAAGCTGCTGCGCGTGCTGCAGGAGCGCGAGTTCGAGCGGGTCGGCGGCACGATGCCAGTGAAGGTTAACGTGAGATTGATTCTCGCTACCAATCGCAATCTCGAACGCATGGTGAAGGATGGCGAGTTCCGCGCCGATCTCTATTACCGGATCAATGTCGTCAGCATTCAGCTGCCCCCGCTGCGCGAGCGGCGCGATGACATTCCGGCGATGGCGCAGCATTTTCTCGAGCGATTCAACCGCGACAACAACCGGTCGCTGCGCTTCAGCGAAGAGGCGATGCGCGTGCTGACGAGCTGCTATTGGCCGGGCAACGTGCGGGAGCTGGAGAATTGCGTGGAGCGCACCGCGACGATGACGCACCACGACATGATCGACCGCCTCGCATTCCTCTGCCAGGAGGACCGCTGCCTGACGAAGGTGCTGCATCACATCGAGCGGGAGGACGCGGTGCGTCCTTCGCGGCTCGCGGATATTCCAGTCTACGAAGCGCCGACGCCCCATTCCGGCGGCGCCTGCGCGGACGTGCCGCACGAGCACAAGGTGGATGGGCTGCATGCCGACGACCCGCACGATCCTTATGAATCGTATGGCGGCGTCAGTGGTGATGAGGGTAAGCCGGAAGGCGAGCGCGACCGGCTGATCTGGGCGATGGAACGCTGCGGCTGGGTACAAGCAAAGGCCGCGCGGCTCCTGAATATCACGCCGCGGCAGATCGGCTACGCGCTGCATAAGTACGGGATCGAAGTCCGGCGCTTCTGAGCGACAAAGGAAACGTTGCCATCGCACGCGCGCGCAGCAATGCGCGCGCGTGTTGCGTTTACCGGTTCCAGTTAATTCCGGTTACCCGTGTCTCGCGCGCATTGTGCGCTTTGTCGCAACCTCGACAGGTAACGCCGATGTTGTCGCCTCCACACCCCTGACGTCTGCGACAATTCGCACATGCATTTCCTCCAGAACCCGCCGCTGGCGCGGGTCCGAGCGCGTGGCACGGATCTGGCTTTGCAGGACGCACGCACCCCCGTCGCCTGTTCTGGAGAGAACCGATGCAAAGTCTTGAGAACGCCAGTACCCCCCCATCGTCGGCCTACATCGGCATTGGCCAGATCAAGTCTCTCGGCGAGCCGCTAGACGTGCCGGCCACCGGCGGCGGTTGCGGAACGCACGGCGGCGACGGCAAGGCGAGCTGCGGCTCGTCGGGCGGCCCCGACGACATGCCAGCCGAGATCTGGGACAAGGTCAAGAACCACCCGTGCTACTCGGAAGAAGCGCATCACCACTACGCGCGGATGCACGTCGCGGTCGCGCCGGCCTGTAACATCCAGTGCAACTACTGCAACCGCAAATACGACTGCTCGAACGAATCGCGTCCCGGCGTGGTGTCGCAGAAGCTGACGCCCGAGCAGGCAGTGAAGAAGGTCGTCGCGGTTGCCAGCGAGATTCCGCAGATGACGGTGCTCGGCGTTGCCGGCCCCGGCGATTCGCTCGCCAACCCCAAGAAGACCTTCGACACGTTCCGGATGCTGCAAGAGCAGGCGCCCGACATCAAGCTGTGCCTGTCCACCAACGGGCTCGCGCTGCCGGAGCTGGTCGATGAAATCTGCAAGTACAACATCGACCACGTGACGATCACGATCAATATGGTCGATCCGGCGGTCGGCGAGAAGATCTATCCGTGGATTTTCTGGGATCACAAGCGTGTGACAGGCTATGAGGCCGCGAAGATCCTGCACGAGCAGCAGATGAAGGGTCTTGAGATGCTGACCGCGCGCGGCGTGCTGACCAAGATCAACTCGGTGCTGATCCCGGGCATCAACGACGAGCACCTGATCGAGGTGAACCGCGAGGTGAAGAAGCGCGGCGCGTTCCTGCACAACATCATGCCGCTGATCTCCGAAGCCGAGCACGGCACCTACTTCGGCTTGAACGGCCAGCGCGGCCCGACCGCGCAGGAACTGAAGGCGGTGCAGGACGCATGCATGGGCGGCGCGAACCTGATGCGTCACTGCCGCCAGTGCCGCGCGGACGCGGTCGGCCTGCTCGGTGAGGACCGCAGCGAGGAATTCACGCTCGACAAGATCGAACAGATGGAAGTCGTGTATGACCTCGATCGACGCCGTGAATACCAGAACCGCGTCGAGGAAGAGCGCAACGCGCAGCATGCGGCGAAGCAGGAAGCGCTGGCCGCGTCGAAGGCGATCGACGTCGCGGAGGACCTGAAGGTGCTGGTGGCCGTCGCGACCAAGGGCCGCGGCCGCGTGAACGAGCATTTCGGCCACGTGACCGAGTTCCAGATCTTCGAGGTGTCGGCGGCCGAAGCGCTGTTCGTCGGCCATCGCCGCGTCGATCTGTACTGCCAGGGCGGCTTCGGTGACGACGAGCAGTTGCCGTCGGTGGTGCGCGCGATCAATGACTGCCATGCGGTACTGGTCGCCAAGATCGGTGCGTGCCCGCGCGATGAACTGGCACAGGCCGGCATCGAGCCGGTGGACCAGTTCGCCGGCGAGTTCATCGAGAAGGCGGCGTTGGCCTGGTTCAACGATTACCGCGGCCGCATCGCATCCGGCGCGATCGTGCACGCCGACCGCGGCGACGCGGCGATCCGCCAAGGCGCATTTACCAGCGGTGTGGCAGCGGCCTGAGCATTGCCCGATGGCGCCGCTCCTGAAGGTGAAAGGGGCGGTGCCAATCAGATATCACCCCCACGAGAGGAGCATCAAGATGGCCCTGAAGATTATCGGTTCGACCTGCACCGGCTGTTCCGCGTGCGAGCCGGAGTGTCCGAACGTTGCGATCAGCGAGAAGGGCGGCGTGTTCGTCATCGACCCGAAGAAGTGCACGGAATGCGAAGGGCATTTCGACGCCCCGCAATGCGTGGCGGTATGCCCGGTCGATGGCTGCATCGTACAGGCCTGACGCATCGCATTCACCGCACGACGCAATCGCAATCGTGCGTTTCAACCATAAGGAGTGAATAGGGATCATGCTGCCCAATGTGACCATCACCAGCGCGGCCGACAAGTTCATGCGCCGCATCGTCCGCTTCTCGGGGCTGCCCGCCGGCGCGGGTCTGCGTCTCGCTGTCAGCCCGGGCGGCTGCTCGGGCTACAACTCCGAGTTCAGCGCCGAGGCCGAGCCGGGGCCTGGGGAGCAGGTGCTGGAGATCGACGGCCTGCGCCTGTTCCTGGCGGCGGAGAGCCGCATGCTCCTCGACGGCGTGACGATCGATTTCATCGATACGCCGACGCAGTCGGGCCTCAAGTTCACCAACCCCAGCCAGGCGCCATGCGCGTGCAGCAGTGCCGAGCCGGCCGCCCCCGGCCTTGCCAAGATCGGCATCGATGCGATCGGGCGCGGGCGGCCGCCCGGGCTGTCGCGTCCGTCCTGAGCGACAGGAGCTGGCCATGTTCGCCGAATCCAGCGCACTCGACGACGTCCTGGCCGATTTCGGCAGTTCGGCGCTCGGCGCCGGCTTGCCGGACCACCTTGTCGCATGGATCGACGAGGCTGGCCGGTTGCGGGATCGCCCGGACGACGCACGTGCGCTGCTTGAGCGCGCGCGATCAGCGGCGCCCACGCACCCGGCACCGCTGATCGCGCTGTACCGCTTTCATTTCTACGGCCACCAGCTTGCGCAGGCGCGCACGGTCGGCGAGGCCGCGCTGGCGATTGCGCGCGCAGCGCTTGGGCCCCGCTTCGGCGACGTGCCCCCTGACGGCGAAGCGGTGCGTTATGACGCGGCAGTGCGCTTCTATCTGTTCGTGCTGAAGGGGCTCGCGTATCTGAACCTGCGGCTCGGCGACGCGGATGCGGCGCGCACACAGTTGAACGAACTTCGGCATCTGGATCCAGACGACCGGGTCGGCGGCGCGGTGCTGATGCAAGTGCTGGTGCGCCACGAGCGCAGTGAATTCGCCGACGATGACGAAGCGCTGCGCGCGCATCCGGCGCGCGGCTGGGCGGAGCGGACGGAGGTAGGGCGATGAGCCGGCCCGGCGCGGCCCGTTCTCCTGCGGGCGACATTCCATCGCTGCACTGGCAAGGCGGCCCGGTCGATTGCGCGAGCTGCCCGTATGAGCACCTGCGTGCGAGGCCGGAGCGTGACGGCTGCGAGCCCGGCCACGCGTGCATACAGGACGCATACGCGCGCCGCATCGACCGTTTCTTCCGCTGGCACCCGGCGCTCAGCAACGCGCAGCTCACGCACCCGTATTTCGAGGTGCGCGCGATTTCGGCACGCTATGCGGATGTGTTCCGGCTGCCGGCGCTGATCGACGATCCGGATGAGACCGTGCGTCTGCAAATCGCGCTGCGTTTGCCGCATGCGTATCTGTCACGGCTCATCGGCGATCCGCATCGGGAGGTGCGGATCCGGGTCGCGCAGCGCCTGGAACCAGCCGCGCTGGTTCGCATGCGGGGGGACCCCGACTACGGCGTGCGCGAATGGGTCGCGCGGCGTCTACCGGTGCCGCTGCTGCCGACGATGACGCAGGATGCCGACCGCTGCGTGCGTATGCGCGTCGCCGAACGGATCGACATGCCCGCGCTGCTGCGCATGGTTGGCGACGCTGACGCCGAGGTGCGCCAACTGGTTGCCGAGCGGCTGCCGGCACCGCTGCTCAGCCGCATGCTGGGCGACACGGATTGGCGCGTGCGTTGGGAAATCGCGCGGCGCGCGCCGCCGGGCATCATCGTTCTGCTGCTTGACGACGTTGACGAAGAAGTGCACACGCTCGCCAGACGGCGGCTGCATTCGGACGATCCGTCACAACCGCTGGAACTCGATACAGGAGCCGATCATGGGTGACATTAACCGCGACGACGACGTGATCGAGGTCGCCTTTCCGCCGCGCTTTTCCTTTGGCGAACGGGTGATCGCACGCTCGGTGATCCGCAACGACGGGACGTACAACGGCAAGGACATCGGCGAAGTGCTTGTCAACAAGGGCGACATCGGCTACGTGATGAGCATCAACCAGTTCCTGCAGCAGTTCTACATCTACGCGGTCGATTTCGTGGAAACCGGCCATCGGGTCGGGATGCGAGCGAAGGAACTTTGCACGCTCGACAACCTGCCCGACGACGTGCTCGAGAAGCTCGGCGAGCGTGCGGGCCGGCTCGGCGGGCTCGGCCGCGGCGCAGAGCAGGGCGCAAGCGGCGAACAGGAGACAGCATCGTGAGCATGATGGAACCGATGCGGGAGCCCGAATATGCGTGGGGCATGCGCGTGATCGCGCTGGACGATCTGTTCAACGACGGCACCTATCCGGAGCGCCTGCCTGGCGAACGCCTGGTCGAAGCCGGCGCGCTCGGCGAGATCGTCAACGTCGGGCAGGTCGTCGAGACGGGCGAGCCGGTCTATCTGGTCGAGTTCGGCCGGCAGGTGATCGGCTGCACCGAGGACGAGATCGCACCGGCGCCGGCCGGGCTGCTGCCGGAACACGATGAGGAGGCCGCGTCGTGATCGCCTGCGAGCCGCCGGTCGGGCGCGCGGCCGGCGCGGTGGTCGTCGATCTGATGCTGCACCGCATCGAGCGCGCGTTGCGTGAGCGCGTGCGATACCGCTACGTCAGCCCGCGCGTGCTGCAGGACGGCGACGGCTTCCGCATCGAAAGCCCGTGCTGCTCGCGCAACGTTGATCCGGAAGGCGGTGTGATCGACATCGCACGGATCGCGCCGGGCCCATCCGGGCTCTGGCAACTGTACATGCGCGACCACTGTGCTGCCCGATGGAGCTGGTGGCAGGAGAGCGCCGATCTCGACGCGTTGCTCGACATGCTGTGCGTCGATGCCGATCGCGTGTTCTGGCAATGACGCACGTCTGACCTTGCATGGAAACTGAGCCGACGATGATCTATCTCGACCACAACGCAACGACCCCGCCCGCGCAGGCAGCGATCAATGCGATGCTTGCCGCGCTGACCGACGTGTGGGCGAACGCGTCATCGCAGCATCGGCGTGGCCAGCAGGCGAAACGCGCGCTGGCTGCCGCGCGCGCGACGATCGCGGGCGCGCTCGGCTGCAAGGCGAAGGAACTGATCTTCACCAGCGGCGCGACCGAGGCGAACCATCTCGCTGTGCTCGGCCTGTCCGCGCCGGCGGCGGAGCGGCCACGCCTCGTGTTCGGTGCGCTCGAGCATGCGGCGCATCTGAAACTCGCGCGCACGCTCGCCGCGCAAGGCCATCCGGTCGATTTCATTGGGGCGCGCGCGGATGGCACGCTCGATCTCGACGACGCGGCGCGCGTGATCGGCCCGGACGTCGCAGTCGTGTCGGTGATGGCGGCCAACAACGAGACCGGCGTGCTGATGCCCGTTGCCGAACTGTGCGCGCTTGCGCATGCTGCGGGCGCGCGGTTGCACGTCGATGCGACGCAGTTCGTCGGCAAGCAGCCGTTTGATTTCGCAGCGTTTGGCGCTGACGCGGTGTCGCTGTCCGCGCACAAGCTGCATGGCCCGAAGGGGATCGGCGCGCTGGTGGTGCGCGACGGCGTACCGCTCGCGCCGCTGTTTCTCGGTAGCCAGGAACGGCATCGCCGCGGCGGCACCGAGAACCTGCCTGCAATTGTCGGCTTTGCCGCCGCACTCGAACAGCTGCCCGACGTTGCGGCCGAGGCCGAGCGTCTCGCCGCGCTGCGCGATGCGCTCGAAGATGGTCTGCGCCGTGCGCTGCCCGGCATACGCGTGTACGGCGCGGCCGCGCCGCGCCTGCCGGGCACGAGCTACCTGCGCATCGGCCTGCTGGAAGCCGAAACCGTATTGCAGCGCTGTGAGCAGATTGGCGTTTCCGCGTCGTCCGGCTCGGCGTGCTCGTCCGGCGGCAGCGAGCCGTCGCACGTGCTGACCTCGATGGGCGTGGCGCGCGACGAGGCGTTGTGCGCGGTGCGCTTCTCGCTCGGCGTCGAAACGACGGTGCGCGACATTGAAACCATCGTCGCAGCGCTGCCACCGCTGCTGCTGCCGCTGCTGGCGGAGTCGGCCGCCTCAGCTGCACAAACGATCTGAACCTGGAACTATCGGAGCCAAACCGTGAAAGTCATGATTCGCAAAGACAGCAAGGGAACGCTGAGCGCCTACGTGCCGAAGAAGGATCTGGAGGAGCCGATCGTGTCGATGGCGCGGCCGGAGATGTGGGGCGGGCTGGTCACGCTCGGCAACGGCTGGCAGCTTGAACTGCCCGAGATGGATGCCGCCACGACGTTGCCCGTGACGGTCGAGGCGCGGCGCATCGCTGGCGCGGAGGATTGACATGGCACTTACCGCCGAACAGGTCCAGGCCGCTGCTGACGTGATCGGCTCGGCGGCAACCTTGCGCGACGCGGCGAGCCGGTGGCGCGAGCGCTATCCGGATGTGCGGACGATGCAGTACGACCCGGCCGACATGCGCGGCGAGACACCAGCGCTGCGCGTCGGCGCTCGCGCCATCTACTTTGTGCGGATCGCCGGCATGTGTCTGTCGATCACGTCTGAGGCGGACGAAGCGAACGCACTGATCCTGACCGACGATGGAGGCGGGGATGGAACTTGACGAGATTGCGCTCGCCGAGCCCGCGTGCGGTGAACGAGAAGTCGCGCTGGTGACCGCGGTGCTGGAATCGTCGCGCTGGACCGACGGCCCGATGCGCGAAGCGTTCGAGCGCGCGTTCGCGGGCTGGGCGGGCCGTGCGCATGCGGTCGCGGTTGCCAGCGGTACGCTCGGCGCGTGGATCGCGTTGCGCGCGCTCGGCATCGCCGCCGGCGACGAGGTGGTCTGTGCATCGCACACGTGGCATCAGGTCGCGCACGCCATCACGCTTGCGGGCGCGATGCCGGTGTTCGCAGACATCGACTACTGGAGCGGATGCCTGAGCGTCGACAAGGCTGTGCCGAAGATCGGCCCCCGCACGCGGGCGATACTTGCCGGCAACACCAACGGCCATCCGGCCGCTTGGGGGCCGTTGCGCGAACTGGCCAACGCGCACGGGCTCGCGCTGATCGAGGACAGCACCGAGGCGCTGGGTTCCCGTTATCGCGGCCGCAGCGTCGGCTCGTTCGGCGATGTGTCGGTCTTCGATTTCTCCGGGCCGTCCGCGCTATGCGCAGGCGAAGGGGGAATGCTCGTCACCGACGACGACATGCTCGCACACGAGCTGCGCTATCTGCGCCAGCGGCGTGTCGCGGATCGCGGCTCGGTGTCCGTCGGCTCGCGCGTGCCGCTACAGGCCGGCATGAGCGAGCTGACGGCTGCGCTCGGTCTCGCGCAGCTCGCCAGCCTCGACGAGCGCCTGGAGCGGCGCAAGCTGGTCGAGTCCTGGTATCACGAGCAGATGCAGACGTTTGAAGGCATCAAACCGCCGTACGTCGCCGAGGATGTCGACGAGGTGCACTGGATGCTGTATGTCGTGCATCTCGGCAAGCGCTTCACGCAAAGCGCGCGCGCGCAGATGATCGACGACATGAAGTCGTGCGGGATCGAGACTGCCGCGTACAGCCATCCGCTGCACGAGCAGTTCCACTACATGCAGGCGGGCGAATCAATCGGCCGCAAGCGGGGCGTGCTGAAAGACACCGAGCGCATCGGCGACCGCGCGCTCGCGCTGCCGCTTCACACGCAGCTCGACGCCGACCACGTGAAGTTTATCGTCAAGAACCTGAAGGACACCGCGACCAACGTCGGCGCGGGGGCCGCGATCTATCTGTGAGGACCATGTTCATGAGCACTGCGACCGAAGTCGAATCCATCGCTCGCCAGATCGAGGCGGGCAGCGTGATCCCGTATCTCGGCCCGGGCGTGCTCGCGCTGTGCGCCGAGGTGCGCGTGCCGCAGACGCCGCTGGCGCTCGCAGAGATCATGACTGCGAAGGTTAGTGTGCCGCACAAGATCCGCCACCGGCTCACCCAGGCCGCGCAGTTCATCGAGAACTTCAAGCATCGGAAGTCGGTCGTCAGCCTGATGAATGACGCATTTGCGACATCGCCGGCGCCGTCTGCGCTGCATCTGGCGCTCGCCGAGAGCGGCGCGGGCCTGTATGTCGACACGTGGTACGACGACACCTTCGCGGCTGCACTCGAGAAGGTGCGGCCGAACGGCTGGGCGCAGGTGCAGGGGCTGTCGCAGTCGGAGCATTTTGGCCAGTGGACAGGCGGCTACGATGCGCACGGCGCGCCGCTGCCCGAAGTGCCGGCTGCCGGCACGCTGCTCTACAAGCCGATCGGATCACACGCGCCCGCCGCGAACTACCTGGTGTCCGACAGCGACTACGTGGAAGTGCTGACCGAAATCGACATTCAGACGCCGATCCCGGCCGCAGTGCAGGCGTGGCGCAGCGGGCGCAGCTTCCTGTTCGTCGGCTGCCGGTTCGACGACCAGCTCACCCGCAGCTTCGCGCGCCAGATCATGAAGCGTTCGTCCGACACGCACTGGGCGGTGCTGCCCGACGAGCCGACGCGCATGGAGGCACGCTTCCTGGAAGAGCAGCGCATCGAGCGGATCGCCATGCCACTCGACGCCTTCGAGGCGGCGCTGGTGAGCACGCTGCGTGCTGCGCTGGCCGCCTGATTTCTTTTTGTCCGCCAAAGCCCACTGAGTATCCAATCATGACCCAATTGACCGTTCTTCCTTCCGGCAAAACCTACGACGTCGCCGCTGGTGCCACGCTGTTGCAGGCGCTGCTCGGCACCGGCGAAACCATCGCGCACAAGTGCGAAGGCAAGGCCCAATGCGGCTCCTGCCACCTGTTTGTCCAGGAAGGCCGCAAGAGCCTGTCGAAAGTCCAGCGCGTCGAAAATGAAAAGCTCGACACCATCGTCGGTGTCGGCTCCAAGTCGCGCCTCGCCTGCCAGGCGGTGCTCGGCGAGGAAGCCGTCACCGTCGAGTTGCTGAGCTTCGTGTGAGGCCATCATGACGCCGCTCAGGGATGCGGTCGTCGATGTTGCGATCGTCGGCGCGGGGCTGTGCGGTCTCGCACTGGCCCGTGCTCTGATAGCGCGCGATATCCCGTTCGTGCTGGCCGATGCGCGCGACCGGCTTGGCGGGCGGTTGCTGAGCCGGCGTTGCGAGACGAGCGGGCAGATCCTCGATCTCGGACCGACATGGTTCTGGCCGGAGATGGAACCGCATATCGCCGCGCTTGTCGCCGAACTGGGATTGCAGAGCTTCGCGCAGCATGATCCGGGCGACGCGCTGTGGCTGACTGACCCGAACCGCGAGCCCGAGCGGCGCGACGAGCCGAGCGGTGTGCATGCGGGCGCGCGGCGCATTGCGGGCGGCGTCACGCGTCTCGTTGATGCGCTGGCGGCACAATTGCCCGCCGATTGCATGATGCTGGGCAGCGCGCTGCGTGTCGTCCGCGATCGCGGCGCGTGGATCGAGTTGCGCTTTGATGCGCCGGCCGGCCCGCGCGTACTGCGCGCGCGCAAGGTCGTGCTTGCGCTGCCGCCACGCCTCGTGCGCGAACGGCTCGTGTTCGATCCACCGCTGCCCGAAGGGCTGGCCGACTCGCTCGCGGCCACACCAACCTGGATGGCCGCCGAAGCGAAGGCGCTGACCACGTACCTGACGCCGTTCTGGCGTGCGGCGGGGCACTCTGGCAACGCGTTCGTCCGGCATCTTCAGGCCACGCTCGGCGAAGTGTTCGACGCGAGCGACCCAACGACCAGCGCAGGTACGCTCGGCGGGTTCGTCGCGCTTGACGCTGCACAGCGCTTGCAGTTCGAGAAAGGGATGAGGCTGCTCATCGAGAGCCAGCTTGCCCAGCTCTATGGTGTGGACGCGCAGGATGGCACGCTGCATCTGTGCGACTGGGCAGCCGAGCCGTGGACATGCAGCGACGCCGACCGGGCCGAGCGGGCCGCACCACCGCAGGCCGATCCAGCGCTGCGGCGAGCCTGGTGGGGGGGGCGGCTCCATTTTGGCGGCAGCGAAACGGCGGCACACGGCGCCGGCCACATGGAAGGTGCGCTGGAGACAGCGGCGCGCATCGCCCGCGCACTGGTGCCACCGTTGCAGGACAGTAGAATCGCAGGCGACCAACCTGTGACACGGGACGAGGCACTGGCCCGCTTTGGCAAGATTGTCGCGGTGTGCCGGGCCGATGCGCCTGAGCATTACCGGCGGCACGTAGCGCGCCTGCTTTCTGGCCAGCGTGTCGAACAGTTGACGCAGCACGCGCTGCTGGCGACCGTCGAGCAGGTCTACAGCCACGTGCTCGCGGCGCTCGACGCACTGCTTCCGTCGCTGAGCGCCGTGGACCCGGGCGTTCCCGAGGCCGGTCGCCATCTGCTGACGCCCGCCTTGCTCGCGGCGTTCCACGGCTGGAATCGCATGCTGATCGACGCGGCGCTGGCGTTCAACGGCACCTCGTGCGCGCTATCGAATTTTCCGGATGAGCATCGCCCCGACGAGGCGTTGCAGCGTGCAATCGCAGCCGATCTTGCAGCCGCCTGGCGCGAGTTCGCGCTCGAACTCAATGCGCGCCTGCTGGCATTCGACGCGCATGCGCCGTATGGAGCGACTGCATGACGAACGGCGTGAAGATCGAAACCAGCGCACGACTTGCGATCATCGAAAGCGCGGGGCTTGCAGTGGCCACCATCGTCGAGGGGGTGGAGCGTGATGAACTGCTGCGCTCGCGGCTCACGCGCGCCGAGGTCACGCGTCAGCTACAGCGGATCGCCCATGCAGCGGCCGGCCTCGCACCGGCGATGCACGACGCGATGCGCGAAATCGACTGGGACGGCTGGCGGCTGATGGGCGAGCGGATTGCGCTCGCGCCGTGCGATGCACTGGACGAGGCGCTCTGGTTCGGCTGCGAATCGCTGCTGCCGGCCACGCTGTTGTGGTTGCGCGTGCACCGGCAAAACCACGGTGCGTTGTTCAAGATGACGGATTGAAGCTGTTGGCCGCGCGGCTTTTTTATGGTCCATCTGGACCGTCCCCCCGACCGCCACAGAGAATGGCGGCCGACAGCCTAGAAATCGCCGCGCTCGCCCCACGGATGGCTGCCGGCGACGACCGTCGCGCGGATACCTGCGCGTGCCAGCGCGTCGAGATCCCGATACAAGGTGGCTTCGTGCACCAGCGTGCCCGATTGCGTCATCACGCCGACGTAGCGGGCGGGCCGATCGATCTCGCAGCGGTAGCCGCCGCCCGGATCGTCAGTGCGGCGCGCGTTGCCGCTCCAGTCGATGAAATAGCCGTGTGCGTCGTCGTTCTTCGTCATGCCGATTGGGGGTTGTCGAGTACCGCTTTCAGGTTGAGAGACAGGTTGTTCTTGGTCGCATCCACATACGGACAGATGCCTTTCGCGCGCTCCAGCAGACTGTCTGCGGTGGTCTGGTCGAGCGCGCCGGCCATGAACGCGGTCAGGTTGAGCGCCATTCGGTACGCGCCTTCGAAGTTCACGTACATCGACAGCGCTGCTTCGACGTAGCAGCCGCGCAGCGGCAGCTTGTCGCTTCTGGCGATGTGCCGCAGCGAATGCTCGAAGCACGCGCCGAACGCCGCGGCAAACAGTTGCTCCGGGTTCGGCCCGTCACCAGTGCCGCCCATCGCCTTCGGCATGGCGAGCTTCAACTTGAAGCTGCCGTCGTCGCTCTGCACCAGCGCGTTGCGGCCGCCCTGGGTGAGCACCGTGGCCTGATAGACGAGATCCATGTTGTTCCCCGTTTTTTTTTACCGCAGCAGCTTCCTGCGTTCGGCCGCGGAAAAGTTGCTCATGTGCCCTTCCTTCACCGCCGCACGGCGGGCGGACGCGATGATCGCCTTGCTTTGTCCCGGCGGCACGGGGGCGCTGACCTGCTTGTCGAGCGCGGTGCTGCCGCAGTGCGGACAGACAACGAACGCGCCCGAGCGCACGAGTGTTTCAAAAGTCTGCCTGCAGTTGCGACAGACGAAGTCGTAGAGCGGCATCGTCGGGATCTCCGTTCAGGCAGGGGAGGCGGTGCACGCTTCCATCGCGGCCGCGCAACCTTCCATCGGACCGGGGGCGTTGGCCACGGCCCGCGGACTGAGTCCGATCCACGCATGCACCCGATCGACGTCGAAGCCGACCATCCGCTCGCCGTCGGCCTCCATCAGCGGGCGGCGGATCAGCAGCGGCTCGGCAAGCAAGCGCGTAAGCGCATCCTCGGCGTCGAGCCGTTCGGGAACGATGCGTCCCGACTTGACGTCCGGCGCCGCGCGGTTGAACCAGTCGGGCACCGGCAGCGGCCCGAGGAAGGCGAGCAGCGTCTTCGGCGTCCACGCCCAGCGAAGCAGGTTGCGTACCTCGAGCGTGTGGCCGGCCGCGGTGAGCAGCGCTTTCTGCTTCGCGTTGCCGCCGCAGCCGGGTTTCTCGTAGAACGTGACGTGGGTCATTTGGCAGTCTCCTCTGTGCATTGGCGCAGCTGCTGAAGGCACTCCGCCGTCGCGCACATGTCGAACGCGGTGAAATCGTCCTGGGAGCGGATCGACGGGGCTGCGCCGAGTGCGAGCAGCGTGCGCACGACGTCGGCCTTGCCCGACGATGCGGCATACATCAGGCACGTCGCCCCCGTGAAATTCAGATGGTCAAGCGGCACCCCGGCGCGCGCGAGCCGTTCGATGCCAGACGGCTCTCCGTGCACGCAGGCGAGCCACAGCGCGTTGTTGCCGTCCGCATTCGCCGCATCGAGTGGCACACCATGCGCAAGCAGCGCCTCAACGATGTCGTGCCTTCCGCGCCAGGCGGCAACCATCAGCGGCGTGTTGTCGTGCGCGCCGCGCGCATTCGGGCCGGCGAAGCCTTCGCTAGCAAGCCACGCGGCAAGGGCAGGCTCGACCGGCTGGCCAGACGGGTTCGCATCGGCCATGCTGGCGGCCCACGCGGCATAGCCGCCGATCAGATCGCAGACCTCGGTGAAGCCGAAGTCGGCGAACATGCGTGCCCAGGTCTGGCTCGCGTTGCCGTGATAGCAGTAGATGAGGATCGGACGGCTGCGCGGCGTGCGCAGCAGCAGCGCGTCCTGGCTGTCCTGCGACAGCAGCACGGCGTCCGGCCAGCCGTTGCGCGCACGGCTGGCGGCGTCGCGCGCGTCAAGCACGAGCGCGTCCGGGTGGCGGAGCCGCCAGGCGCCGAGTTCGTTTACGGTGACGCGGCGGAAGACGCGCGAACCTTTCATTGCAGAAGCTCCTCGCGGGCCGGGCTATCAAGATAGGGCGGCTCGCTGATGATGCGCGGATCGGCGAGTGGCAAGCCGACGCTGAAGTGATAGAGGACCTGCCAGCCGGGCGACGCGGACGCATCGAGCCCGAGCAGCGCGTGCACCGGATCGTCGAAGTAGCAGCCGATGCCGGTGCCGCGCAGGCCCGCCGCCTCAGCCTCCAGGTAGAGCGTCTGGCCGATCTGTCCGGCTTCGCGCAGCAGCGCGCGGTACTGGTACGGCTCATGATCGACGTGCGGCCGGACCGCTCCGAGGAGCGCAACCACGAACATCGCATCGGCGCCGATCGCCTGGTGGCAGCTCAGCGTGCGCAACGTACCCGCGAGCGCAGGGTTGAGCGCAAGGCGGTAGAGCGGCAAGTCCGGCGGCGCCGCGTGCACTGGTTCGAGCGGAAGCAGCGCGAATGCCGTTTGCAGCGCCGCGTAGGCACCGGGATCGCGCAACAGCAGGTACGCGCCGCCGTCGAGGCCGTCAACGCGATGCGCGAATAGCACCAGATGCACCCGCGCGGGCGATGCCGCGATGTCCCACGGCACCGGCGCGCAGCCGGCTTCGGCGCCGGGCAGCAGTGCGTCGAGGATCGGCCACAGGCGTCCCGCGTCGAGGTGCGCGCGGCGATCAAAATGCTGCGCGCTGCGGCGCGCGCGGATCAGCGTCGAGGCGCGCGCCTCGGTGCCGGGCACGCGGCGCCGCACACCCGCGGCGGGCAGCGTCGCCACGGCTGCGGCGGTATCCCTTGCACTGCGGCGCGATGCGTGCGCGACCTCGTCAATCACGGGCCAGTGGTACATCGGATGCGCGTCGAGCCGGTTCGCGCGGCCGTGCCACGTGGTGTCCGGCAGCCATGGGAACGGATCGTCGTCGGCCGGTGTGTCGTCGTGTAGCAATTCGAACAGAGCTTCCGGCTCCTCGCGCTCCGCGTCGCCGAAATCGCCGCTGCGGTCGAGACCGAGGCAAGCGGCGATCATGTCATGACCGGACGCGATTTCGCGCAGGCGCCAGCCGAGCACGGCAGCCGCGTAGCGCAGCGCTCCAATTGCATGCCCGAGGTCGAGCTGGCAGTAGCGGAACGCGCGCTCGCCGTATTTCCATGCTTCGCGCCAGTGGATCGAGCTGAAACCGACGATCAGGACCGTGCGCCCCGTGGCCGCGTCCGCGCCGAAGACGGACGGCGTCGCACGCCGCTCCAGCGCGTGCACTTGCGGCGCGTAATGATAGAGACCATTGTCCAGACCGGCCACGCCGCGCGCAAGCAGATACACCTCGGTCGGATGCAGATTGCCGCTCGACGGATTGCAGCGCACCGCCCAGCGATCGGGGCCGGACCGTTTCCATGCCGACAGCGCGAACGACAGCTCGAACAGCAGGCCGACGCTGTCGAGACAGGCGGACCGCGGGGCGACGGCGCCCGGTGTAAACAGGCTGACCCAGCGGATCGTGTCGGCGTCGGCGGGAAACGGCAGCGGCGTGACCGGCGCGCCGGCAAAGCGCCGGAACGGCGCGGGCGGCCCGTCCCAGTCCAGCGTCTCCGGGCCGGCAGCATAGCGCTCGAACCGATGCTTGGTCCGTTCGTGGTATGCGCGCACCGTCGAAGC
This sequence comes from Cupriavidus sp. 22TCCZM01-5, assembly GCF_057798915.1. NCBI lineage: Bacteria > Pseudomonadati > Pseudomonadota > Betaproteobacteria > Burkholderiales > Burkholderiaceae > Cupriavidus > Cupriavidus sp. 22TCCZM01-5. The sequence goes on along the minus strand of NZ_JBYOJR010000031.1, from coordinate 25,197 downwards.
GGCAGATGCGGCGTCGGGATCGGCACAAGCCGCCGGGCCGGAGAAATTGCTCATGTGCGTTCGTCCCGAAGGCGCGCGGCGGCCTCGTCGACAACAGCGCGGCCCACCGCCCTGCCTGGCGCCGAACCGGCTCCGCGCCAGCCAAGACGGCGCGCCGCGCGCAGCAATTGCAGCCCGCGGTCGGCGGCCATGTCGAGCGCGCTGCGGCCGTCCGGCGCGACCAGCGTGTCACTTGCGCCCTGCGCCAGCAGCAGTTGCATCACTTCCATCCGCCCACTTGCCGCAGCCTGCATCAGGCACGTGATGTCATCGTCGTTGGCGCGATCGATGTCGATACCGGCGTCGATCAGGCGCAGGATCGGCGCCGGTGCGCCGCCGATGCACGCATACCAGAGCGCGTGGTTGCCCTCGTCGTCGCATGCGTCGAGCCGGGCACCAGCGGCCAGCAGCGCGCCGACTACGCCGTCCTCGCCCTGTAGGGCGGCCAGCATCAGCGGCGTCAGCGCCCCCTCGGCGCGCGCATGCAGATCAGGAAAGTCGTGCCATGCAAGCCACGTGGCGAGCGCGGCCGGCATCGTGTCTGACCGCACGTCATCGTGTTTCGCTGCACGGCGGACGCCACCGTCGCGCGCGCCCGACATGGCGGACGCGGAGGGAATGGGCAGGGACATGTTCATGCTCCGGATCTGGCAAACAGGCGGGGGCGGGAAGGAGGGTCAGACCGGACGGTTCTCGTTCGGGTTGCGCACCGGCCCCATCAGTTCGAGCCCTTCCGCGTAGGTGATCGTGTCGAACGTGACGTCGAACTTGATCGCGGCGTCGGCAACCGCGTCGAGCTTGCCCGCTGTGTCCTTCTTCTTCAGTTCGTTCTTCTCGAGATAGAGCAGCTCAAGCATCTCGTTGTAGACCGTGTTCTCGAGAATCGGCAGAACGTAGAACATCGCGCCCTTGTACGGCACCTGGTAGCGCTTGCTCAGGTCCATGTTGTCGCAGAACAGGAAGTACTTGCCGCCCGCGCTCAGTGCGTCGCCCAACACCTCGGCAACATCCTTCAGATACTCGAAGCTCAGCAGCCAGCCCGCAAAGAACGGCAGGTGCGGCTCGCCGTAGGTCGCAACGGCCATCACCTGATCGCAGGTCAGCTCGGGCGGGCGCGCTTCGTCGGCGAGCTTCGCCGCAAAGCGCAATGCGAGTTCGCCACGGAAGCCGACCCGCCCGAACACATTCGTGATTCCCTTGAGCACGGGGTTGAGCAGACGGCCTTCGGCTTCGAGCCGGGCGAACGCGGTGTCGTCGAGCGTCTTGCGGGTGAGCGTTTCGGTCATGATGAAAAGATCCTTGGTGTCGTCAAAGGTGAGGGCGGGCACTGAATATCAGTGCCCGTTATTACGCAACCAGTCGGCCAGCTTGAAAAAGGCCTGCATCAACTCGCCGTGCAGCGCCGGCTCGACGCCGGTTTCGCCGAGCGCCGCATCCATGCACGCGAGCCATGCATCACGCTCGGCAGCACCGATCGGGAACGCGACGTGCCGCATCCGCAAACGCGGATGCCCGCGCTCGGCCGAATAGTCCCGCGGGCCGCCGAGCCATTCGCACAGATACTTGACCAGCACCGTCTTGACCGGGCCGAGATCCGGGCCGTGCATCGCACGGATGCCGGCCGCATCGGGCCGCGTGTCCATCTGACGGTAGAACGCGTCAACGAGGCGCGCGATCGCGGCTTCGCCGCCGATGCGTTCAAACGGCACGATCGGCGGCTGGATGGCTTCGGTGGATTGGGCGGGCGTCTTCATTGCCAGTGCTTTCGCAACAACCGTACCAGCCGCACCACGTGGCGACGCAGCGCAGGAAATCCCGACATCCCCGACAAAGCCCCCACTTCGCGCCCGCTTGCCACGTGCCGTTTCCGACGATTTGCGACGAAGCGCGCAGCGTTTGTCGGGAACATGACACGACGATGCGGGCGGGCACGCAACGTGCCGGCAAGCCCCAAAACCCTTACCGACGCGGGGTTTCGCGCTAATCGAACAGGCTGGCACGAAAGCTGCACTGAAGCCGCTGCGCGGACACTCTCCGGCCTATGCGTGCAGCGACAGAAGAAGACCAAAGGCAAAACGGACACGGCAGGCTGACATGGTCGCGGCTTCGCAACTTCGCAACCCTGGTTTCAACCTTTTTCCTCACTGGAGAACGCAATGTCTCAACTTCGGCAAATCGCCTTCTATGGCAAGGGCGGCATCGGCAAATCGACGACGTCCCAAAACACGCTCGCAGCGCTCACCGAACTCGGTCAGAAAATCCTGATCGTCGGCTGCGATCCGAAGGCCGACTCGACCCGCTTGATCTTGCACTCGAAGGCACAGGACACCATCCTGTCGCTGGCGGCAGAAGCCGGCTCGGTCGAGGACCTCGAGCTCGAAGACGTGATGAAGATCGGCTACAAGGACATCCGCTGCGTCGAGTCGGGCGGCCCGGAACCGGGCGTCGGCTGCGCAGGCCGCGGCGTGATCACGTCGATCAACTTCCTCGAAGAGAACGGCGCGTATGACGGCGTCGACTACGTGTCGTACGACGTGCTCGGCGACGTGGTGTGCGGCGGCTTCGCGATGCCCATCCGTGAAAACAAGGCGCAGGAGATCTACATCGTGATGTCGGGCGAGATGATGGCCATGTATGCGGCCAACAACATTTCGAAGGGCATTCTGAAGTACGCCAACAGCGGCGGCGTGCGCCTGGGCGGCCTGGTGTGCAACGAGCGCCAGACCGACAAGGAGCTCGAACTGGCTGAAGCGCTGGCCGGCATGCTGGGCACCAAGCTGATCCACTTCGTGCCGCGCGACAACATCGTGCAGCACGCCGAGCTGCGCCGCATGACCGTGATCGAGTTTGCCCCGGATTCGAACCAGGCGAACGAGTACCGTCAGCTTGCGACCAAGATTCACAACAACGCAGGCAACGGCACGATCCCGACCCCGATCACGATGGACCAACTCGAAGACCTGCTGATGGAGCACGGCATCATGAAGGCCGTTGACGAATCGCAAGTCGGCAAGACCGCGGCTGAAATGTCCGCGTAACAGAGCGCCGCGCGACATGCCCCGCCGCGCAATGCGTGCGGCGGGGCTGGCGCAGTGAAGACATATCTCACATATGGAGCAACTCATGACCGCCACGGTTGAAGAGCGCAAGGCCGCGAACAAGGCCTTGATCGACGAAGTACTTAAGGCTTATCCCGAGAAGATGGCCAAGCGGCGCGCCAAGCATTTGGGCACTTTCGAGGATGGCAAGCCAGACTGTGGCGTGAAATCCAACATCAAGTCGCTGCCGGGTGTTATGACGATCCGCGGCTGCGCATACGCTGGCTCGAAGGGCGTGGTCTGGGGCCCGATCAAGGACATGATCCACATCAGCCACGGCCCGGTCGGCTGCGGCCAGTACTCGTGGGCCGCGCGCCGCAACTACTACATTGGCACCACCGGCATCGACACCTTCGTCACGATGCAGTTCACGTCGGACTTCCAGGAAAAGGACATCGTGTTCGGCGGTGACAAGAAGCTCGACAAGATCATCGACGAGATCCAGGAACTGTTCCCGCTCAACAAGGGCATCTCGATCCAGAGCGAATGCCCGATCGGCCTGATCGGCGACGACATCGAGGCGGTGTCGAAGAAGAAGAGCAAGGAATATGAAGGGCATACGATCGTTCCGGTGCGCTGCGAAGGCTTCCGCGGCGTGTCGCAATCGCTCGGCCACCACCTTGCAAACGACGCGATTCGCGACTGGGTGTTCGACAAGGTCGATCCGAACAAGCGTCCGGAATTCGTGTCCACGCCGTATGACGTTGCGATCATCGGCGACTACAACATCGGTGGCGACGCGTGGTCGAGCCGCATCCTGCTCGAAGAGATCGGCCTGCGCGTGATCGCACAGTGGTCGGGCGACGGTTCGATCGCCGAGCTGGAGAACACGCCGAAGGCGAAGCTCAATGTCCTGCACTGCTATCGCTCGATGAACTACATCAGCCGGCACATGGAAGAGAAGTACGGCATTCCCTGGGTCGAGTACAACTTCTTCGGCCCAGCGATGATCGAGAAGAGCCTGCGCGAGATCGCCAGCCACTTCGACGACACGATCAAGGCGAACGCCGAGAAGGTGATTGCGAAATACCGTCCGCTGATGGACGCAGTGATCGCCAAGTTCAAGCCGCGCCTGCAAGGCAAGAAGGTGATGCTGTTCGTCGGCGGCCTGCGTCCGCGTCACGTGATCGGCGCATACGAGGACCTCGGCATGGACGTGGTCGGCACCGGCTACGAGTTCGGCCACAACGACGACTACCAGCGCACCACGCACTACGTGAAGGACGGCACGCTGATCTATGACGACGTGACCGGCTACGAGTTCGAGAAGTTCGTGGAGCAGGTGCAGCCCGATCTGGTCGGCTCCGGCATCAAGGAAAAATACGTGTTCCAGAAGATGGGCGTGCCGTTCCGCCAGATGCACAGTTGGGACTACTCCGGCCCGTACCACGGCTACGACGGCTTTGCAATCTTCGCGCGCGACATGGACATGGCGATTTCGAGCCCGGTCTGGAGTCTTGCGAAGGCGCCGTGGAAGAAGGCTGCCTAAGCTCTTTGGCTGATGGTCGGCGGTCGCAGACCGCCGGCACAGCGCCCGCCGACCTATTTGATTACTGAGAATCAGGAGTACGTGATGCCACAATCCGCCGACAAGATCCTCGATCACGAGTTGCTGTTCCGCGAACCCGAGTATCAGGAGATTTTCCGCACGAAGAAGGAAAACTTCGAGTTCAACCACCCGGACGAAACGATCAAGCAGATCGTCGAATGGACCAAGACCGAAGACTACAAACAGAAGAACTTCGCCCGCGATTCGCTGACTGTGAACCCGGCCAAGGCGTGTCAGCCGCTCGGTGCCGTGTACGTCGCCAACGGCTTTCACAAGACGCTCAGCTTCGTGCACGGCTCGCAGGGCTGCGTCGCGTACTACCGCTCGCACTTCTCGCGCCACTTCAAGGAGCCGACCTCGTGCGTCAGCTCGTCGATGACCGAGGACGCCGCGGTGTTCGGCGGCATGAACAACATGATCGACGGCCTGGCCAACGCGTACAACCTGTACAAGCCCGAGATGATCGCGGTATCGACCACCTGCATGGCGGAAGTGATTGGCGATGACCTCGACGCGTTCATCAAGAACAGCAAGCAGAAAGGCAGCGTGCCGGAAGAGTACGACGTGCCGTTCGCACACACGCCCGCGTTCGTCGGCAGCCACATCACCGGCTATGACAACGCACTGCTCGGCATCCTGAAGCACTTTTGGGACGGCAAGGCCGGCACGACCGAGCCGGTGACCCGTGTGCCGAACGACAGCGTGAACTTCATCGGCGGTTTTGATGGTTTCGTGGTCGGCAACATGGCCGAAATCCGCCGGATCTTCGATCTTTTCGGCGTGAAGGTCAACATCATCTGCGATCCGTCGGAGACGTGGAACACGCCGACCGACGGCGAGTTCCGGATGTACGAAGGCGGCACGACCAAGGAAGAGGTGGTGGCCGCGCTGCATGCGAAGGCAACCTTCGTGTTCCAGGAATACTGCTGCGAAAAGACGAGCAGGTTCATCGCCGAGCACGGCCAGGAAGTCGTGGTGCTGAACTCGCCGACCGGCGTGGCTGGCACCGACGAGTTCCTGATGGCCATCTCGCGCGTGACCGGCAAGCCGATTCCGGCCGAGCTGGAGAAGGAGCGCGGTCAACTGGTCGACGCGATGGCCGACAGCCAGGCACACCTGCACGGCAAGCGCTACGCGATATACGGCGATCCGGATCAGCTGCTCGGCTACACGCAGTTCCTGCTCGAGCTCGGCGCCGAGCCGGCGCACGTGCTGGCGACCAATGGCAATGACCACTGGGCGGCCAAGGTGCAGGCGCTCTTTGACGCATCGCCGTATGGCGCGGGCTGCAAGGTCTATCCAAAGCGCGACCTGTGGCACATGCGCTCGCTGCTGTTCACGGAGCCGGTGGACTTCCTGATCGGCAACACCTATGGCAAGTACCTGGAGCGCGACACCAAGACGCCGCTGATCCGCCTGGTGTTCCCGATCTTCGATCGTCACCACTACCACCGCTATCCGACCTGGGGCTACGCCGGCGCGCTGCGGCTGCTGGTGATGCTGCTCGACGAGTTCTTCGAGACGCTCGATGCCAACACCATCGTGGCGGCGAAGACCGACTACAGCTACGACATCATCCGGTAAGACGGGGAGGCGGCAATGACGGATCGGGTGCTCGTCAAGACGACGGAAGACGGCCGCAAGGTCGAAGTGATCGACGGCTGGGTCTGCCTGGCCGGCGCGCGCGAGGCGGATCATCTCGTGCCCTTGCTCGAGCACCCGAACCGTCAGGCCATCGTGCATTTGGTGCCGGGCGCAACGCATGTTGCGGGGCGCCTGCCGCTCACGCACGAGGAGACCGCGATCGCACAGGGCGCGATGACGGCCTCACAGCGCGAATTCGACGCTAGCCCGGCCGCGATCGAACAGCGCATCCGGCTCGCGGTCTGGGCCAAGACTGCGGCCGACGGCGTGGAATGACGCTGGGCTCCGTTGGCGTGGGTCGCCTGGCCGACGACGAGGGAATCGCCGCGCGAGGCTGGCAGGGCATTCTGGCCACGCGAGTTGTTACGGCCGCCGGTCCGGGGCGGTTTTCTTCAGACACTGGAGCGAACGGGCCACGTGACGGAAATTGGATGGAAGGGCGCTGCGTGAGGCACGTGCCCGCTTCGATGGGGAGATCGGATCATGATTCGCTGTGATGGAACGCGCAACGGCTATAGCCTGCTCTGCAATGGCAGTCTGTACCGCTGCGCCTGCGGCAACGTCGGTTGCCGCCAGAGCAAGGATGCGATGTGCAGCAAGCAAGGGTTTACTGTGCTGGGCCGCTGCGTCAAGTGCGGCGAGTTCGGCAGGGCCGAGCTGGTCGCGCCGGAAGCGGTCGGCTTTCGCAGCACGCTGATGCAGGATCCTCAGGAAGCTCTTTGATGGTTTGACGATTTGACAGTGCGCGCGGCGCGGGGAGCGGCTTCGTGATTTACGTGATCGAATTGCCGGAAGGCACCAGCCCACAGGCTTGGTTTGCATACGACGAAGCCGACTTCATGCGCAAGGTCGCGGCGTCGGACCCGCTGTCTGCCGAGGAAATCCACGACACGCTGACCGCGCGCGAACTGATCGAATTCGACGGCGCAGAACCGGATGCCGGCACGCGCGCGCAATTTCCGGCGTTGTGCGCACTCGGCGACGCGCACGGCTGGGACACCACGCTGTATCGCGCCGATTACCTGCTCGGCCGCGGCATGTGCGGGCCCGAGCCAGTTGCGCCGCGCGACGCAGCCGCCGCGGCACTCGCCGCACGGGGCGAATGCATCGTGTACTTCAGCGACGAGGCGGCCCTCGCGGCATTCGAGGGTGCGGATGCGCGCCTTGCTGGCGAAGCGAACTGGCACCGGCGCCGCGCGCTGTACGAGCAGCTCGTCGCGCTTGAAGTGCTCGCCGACGACAACTGACAACATCGGCAATGCTGACAACGGAAGGACCGGTACGATGAAGCTGCGTATCGACAGGGCCCAGGTCCACGCGCTTGCGGGCGAGTTTCCCGTGCTCGCGGCATGCGTCGATCAACTGCGCTTCGGCGCGCACGCAGAAGTGTCGCTGCATCAGGTCGAGCCGGCGGCGTTGGAGCGGCTCGCGCAATTGCACGATGAAGACGGCAGCGCGCGCGGCCGGCGGCGCGCGTCGCAATTGCGCGCGCTGCGGCATCGTTTCGCAGACGGTGCGTTTCACAAACAGGCCGAGCCAACGCGCGACGTGTTCCTGCGCTGCGCGATGTTCCACGGCCTCGACCCCGCCCTCACGGCATAGGAGGCGATGATGCTGGCATCGATGCAGATGGGCATCGTCGAAAGCAGCGCGCTGGCGATCAATGCGTTGCTCGCCGAAATGCAGGGCGAACATGAACTGTTTGCCAGCCGCAACACGCTCGCGCGCATCGAGCGCCTGCTGCTGGTGATCGCGCAGACGCTCGAGCATCTGCCGCCAGCGGTGCGCACGCGGCTCGCTAAGATCGATTGGCAAGGCTGGCATGCGGTACGCGAAGCGCTCGAACAGGGCCGCACGCCGCGCCGCGAAGAGGTGTGGTACGGGCTGAGTGCACTGCTGCCGGCCACGCTGATGTTGTTCGGAGAACTACGCCGGCGCGAGCCGGTCTGGTTCAAGTTCGGTTATTGAGACGGCGACGCAGGAGCACTCCGATGAAGCTGCGCATTGGCACCCTTTGCCTGTTCGACAACCCGACCGACGAAGACGGCCGCGCGCTGATCCGGCAGTTCGTGCTGGTGCGCGAAGCAGATCGGATGGGCTACGACGACATCTGGGTGATCGAGCGCCACGGCGACCGGCTGCGCCCAACGGGCGCCGTGACGGCCTTGCTCGGACACCTGGCGGGCGTCACGTCGAAGGCACGGATCGGCGCGGTGCTGCAACCGGAAGAGCGCGACGCGGCCCAGCTCGCCGAGGATCTTTCCACGGTCGAACTGCTGAGCCGGGGGCGTCTGGCGAGCGCCGTGGATGCCGTGCTGCACGACCCGGGCATGGCAGCGCCGCATGCCGCAGAGCGCGGTATCGTGTCAGCAGTCGATACGTTCGCCGCGTTGCGCGCGCGCATTGCGGCCGCGCCCGTCGATCTCGCACCGCGGCCGTCCGGCGCGAATCCGCCGGCCTGGGCAATGACCGACGACATGGACGCCGCGTGCCACGCAGCGGCCCGCGGGCTTGGCCTGTGGCTGCCGCCGTCGCTGCCGCTCGATGCGGTGGAGCCGCTCGTGGCGCACTACTCGGCGGCGGCATCGCAAAGCGGGCAGGCCCGCGATACACAGACGTTGCTGACCTGCTACGCATGTCCTGCCGCGACACGCGACGAAGCATTGGCGATCGCGCGCCCCTATCTGGAGGCGCGCATAGGCGCGGATGGCAGCGCAATCGACGCGCTGATCGAACGGTCGCTGATCGGCAGCTACGCAGACGTGGCCGCCCAGATGCGCAGCGTGGCCACGCGGTTCGGCCTGCATGGCATCGTAATTGTGCCGACCAGCGCGAATTTCGATGCAGCAAAGCACATTCTCGCGGACGTCATGGACGAAGTGCTGCCGCTACTGGATGACTGAGATGCGCAGCCAGGCATCGCAAGGCGGCGCGCGATGACGATGCCGTCTCAGGAACTGGTGCGCGGCGCGCTTGCGGCGGCACAGACCGAGGCGGCCTTGCTCAACGCGGCCGCGCTCGCGCAGATGGTCTGCGCGGTACAGCGCGAGGCAATCGAGCGCCTGACGCCCGCGCAACGCGCTCAGGTGCTGGCCCGCGCGCTGATGGCGCCTTATCCGGTCGGATTCTTTCGCACGCTGCGCGACTGCGGCGGGCTGCGTCGCTTGCTGCCCGAGGTGGATGCGCTGTTCGGCGTACCGCTGATCTCGAATGGCGCGGAGCCGGTGGATGTCGGCGAGCACCAGATGCGCGTGCTTGCCGAGGCGGCGCGCCGCCGTGCGCCACTCGAGGTGCGGATCGCCGCGCTGCTCCACAAGATCGGTATGGGCGGCACGCGCGCCGAGTGCTGGCCGAGCCATCCGGGGCACGAGAGGCGCGGACAGGTGCTGCTCGATGCGATTGTTGAACGCATTGCGTTGTCAGCGCCGGTGGCCGATCTCGCAGCGCTCGCCATCGCCGAGGTCGATCGCGTGCATCGCGCGACTGACATGCACGCGGGCGCAGTCGCGGCGCTGCTGGAACGCGTGCATGCCGAATCGCACGCACAGCGATTCGAGCTGTTGCTGCTCGTCTGCGCGTGCGATTTCGCCGCATATCCCGGGCATGACCGCGCCGACTACCCGAAGGCCGGCCTGTTGCGCCGCGCGCTCGCGGCTTACCTGGCCGTGCCAGCGTCCGGCGATCTGCTCGGCACGCGCGCCGAGGCAATCGCGCGCGCCGCCGGACTCGGGCGCAAGCGCGCTTGAAGCGGCGCATGCCCGTGGGTGGCCTGAGTCTGCTGTGGGTCGCCGGACCTGTCCGGATTGTCTGCATTGGTACGCTCAACCGCATGCCGCCCATTGTCGCGTTCCGTTCAAATCGGCCAAGGGGCGTCTCGATGCCGACATCGCCTGCCCTCCGGCAAATCGCCCGACGCTGTGTTCATGCGGCTTTGGCGCGTGGTACGGAACTTGCGGCTAGGCCCATACCCGATCCCATGAGGAGCCCGCCATGTCCGCGTCGCTGAAAGCCAAGATTGCCGAAGTGTTCGACGAACCGGGTTGCGACAAGAACCAGGGCAAGAGCGAGAAGGAACGCAAGAAGGGCTGCACGAAGCAGCTGTCGCCCGGCGCGGCTGCCGGCGGCTGCGCATTCGACGGTGCGAAGATCGCGCTGCAGCCGATCGTCGACGTCGCGCATCTGGTGCACGGCCCAATCGCGTGCGAAGGCAATTCGTGGGACAACCGGCACTCGGCGTCGTCCGGCTCGCACCTGTACCGCACCGGCTTCACGACCGACATCAACGAGCTCGACGTCGTGTACGGCGGCGAGAAGCGGCTGTTCAAGAGCGTGCGCGAGATCATCGAGAAATACGATCCGCCCGCCGTGTTCGTCTACCAAACCTGCGTGACCGCGCTGATCGGCGATGACATCGAGGCGGTCTGCAAGCGTGCGTCCGAGAAGTTCGGCAAGCCGGTGATCCCGGTCAACTCGCCCGGCTTCGCGGGGCCGAAGAACCTCGGCAACAAGCTCGGCGGCGAGGCGATCCTCGACTATGTGATCGGCACGCGCGAGCCCGAGTACACGACACCGTACGACATCAACATCATCGGCGAGTACAACCTGTCCGGCGAGCTGTGGCAGATCAAGCCGCTGCTCGATGCGCTCGGCGTGCGGATCCTATCGTGCATCTCCGGCGACGGCCGCTACAACGAGGTCGCGAGTTCCCATTGCGCGAAGGTCAACATGATGGTGTGCTCGAAGTCGATGATCAACATCGCGACGCGGATGCAGCAGCGCTATGGGATCCCGTACTTCGAAGGCTCGTTCTACGGGATCGGCGACACGAGCGACACGCTGCGCCAGATCGCGAAGTTGCTGGTGCAGCAGGGCGCGCCCGGCGACCTGATCGGCCGCACCGAGGCGCTGATCGAGGTCGAGGAGGCGCGCGCGTGGCAGCGCATCGCGCGCTACAAGGAACGTCTGACCGGCAAGCGCGTGCTCCTGATCACCGGCGGTGTGAAGTCGTGGTCGGTGGTCGCGGCGCTGCAGGAAGCAGGGATGGAGATCGTCGGCACCAGCACCAAGAAGAGCACGAAGGAAGACAAGGAGCGCATAAAGGAACTGATGGGCGAAGACGCGCACATGATCGACGACATGACGCCGCGCGAGATGTACAACCTGCTGCGCGACGCGAAGGCGGACATCATGCTGTCGGGCGGCCGCTCGCAGTTCGTTGCGCTGAAGGCGCGGATGCCGTGGCTCGACATCAACCAGGAGCGCCACCATCCGTACGCCGGCTACGAGGGGATGGTCGAGCTGGTGCACGAGATCGACCGCGCGATCTACAACCCGGTGTGGCAGCAGGTGCGGATTCCGGCGCCGTGGGGCGACGACGGCGACACGCTCGGCGCGGTGCAGGCCGCGGCCGCCGCGGCGCCCGCGCCGATGCCGACCGTCGTGCATGCGTGGGCGATGGGTCTCGAACCGGCCGTGGTGGCCTGATCCGTCACGGAGAGCACGATGGCTGACGTCGTCGATTCGAAAAAGGCCTGCACGGTCAATCCGCTCAAGATGAGCGCGCCGCTCGGTGCGAGCTACGCGTTCATGGGGCTCGACGCATGCATGCCGGTGATGCACGGCTCGCAGGGCTGCACGTCGTTCGGCCTGGTGCTGCTGGTGCGGCACTTCAAGGAAGCGATCCCGCTGCAGACCACCGCGATGAACGAGGTCACGACGATCCTCGGCGGTTACGAGAACATCGAGACGGCGCTGCTGAACATCCGCAAGCGCGCGGCGCCAAAGCTGATCGCGATCTGCTCGACCGGGCTGACCGAAACCAAGGGGGACGACGTCGACGGCTATCTGCAGATGGTGCGCAAGCGCAAGCCAGAACTCGACGACACCGAGATCGTCTACGTCTCGACGCCCGATTACGTCGGCGGCTTCGAGGACGGCTACCGGCTCGCGGTCGCGGGAATCGTCCGCGCGCTGGTGAAGCCGCTGCCCGCGAATCCGCGGCAGATCACACTACTGCCGGGCAGCCATCTGTCGCCGGCCGACATCGAGGAGCTGCGCGACATGATTGCCGCGTTCGGTCTCGATGTGGTGGTGTTGCCCGATCTGTCCGGCTCGCTCGACGGCCATATCGCACCGGACTGGCGCGGCACCACGCTCGGCGGCACCACGCTCGAACAGATCCGCGCGGCCGGTGCGTCGGCGTTCACGATTGGCGTCGGCATGCAGAGCCGGACCGCGGCCGAGGCGCTGCAGGAGATCAGCGGCGCGCCGTTCGAGTTGTTCGAGCGGCTCACCGGCATCGAGCCGAACGACCGCCTGCTGACGCGGCTCGCGGCGCTCAGCGGCCGGCCGGTGCCGGACCGCTACCGGCGGCAGCGCAGCCAGTTGCTCGACGCGATGCTCGACGGCCATTTCTACACCGGCGGCGTCCGCGTCGCGCTCGGCGCGGAGCCGGACCTGCTGCTCGCGATCGGCGGACTGCTGCACGAGATGGGCGCGGAACTGACCTGCTGCGTCAGCCCCACCGCATCGCCCGCGCACGCGCTGCTGCCCGCGCAACAGGTGACGCTCGGCGATCTGGAGGACATGGAGCTGGGCGCCGCGGACTGCGATCTGCTGATCACGCATTCGCACGGCCGGCAGATGGCGGAGCGGCTGAGCAAGCCGCTGCTGCGGATCGGCTTTCCTGTGTTCGACCGGATCGGCAATGCACACCGCTGCCAGGTCGGCTATCGCGGCACGATGAACCTGATCTTCGAGATAGCGAACCTGATGATCGAGCAGATTCCGCATCACCATTCCAGCGACTGGCCGCTGCCTCCGGAGGCGATCGATCTGGCGGCACGGGACCCCGCGCGCACGCTTGACATTCCGATCGTCGCTCAACCTTAATCAAACAGGAGCTCACGACATGAAAGTCGCGTTTGCGACCCAGGACAAGCAGCACGTCGATGCGCACTTCGGCTGGGCGAAGAGCATCGTCACCTACGACGTGACAGCCGACGGGTACAACTTCGTCGAGGCATTCGAGTTCGGCGGCAAGCTCGAAGAAGACGGCGACGAAGACAAGCTCGCGCCGAAGCTGGAGGCGGTCAAGGACTGCGCGATCCTGTACGTCGCCGCCATCGGCGGCTCGGGTGCGGCGCGCGTGGTCGCGCTGAAGATCCATCCGATCAAGGTGCCGCAGCCGGAAGCCATCGACGGGATCCTGGCGAAGCTGCAAGAGGTCCTCAAAGGAACGCCGCCGCCATGGCTGCGCAAGGCGCTCGCCAAAGACAGCGAGCGGTCATACGATTTTGAAGACGACGAGGTATCTCATGGCTGACGCCATCATTGAAACCACCCAGGACGAAGCCAGCGACGAAGCGCTGCTCGCAACGCCGTTCGTTCAGCAGTTGATCAAGCAACTGCGCGCGCAGGACACCCACGGCACCTGGGAGAAGAAAAGCGACCTGCAACTGCTGAAGCCCTACATCCTGACGCCCGAGGAGCGTCGCGCGATTCCGATCATGGGCGACCCGGACCCCGAGACACTGTGGCGGCTCGAACTGTTCTACGCCGCGATCGCGGTTGCGATCGAGCGCGAGACCAAGCAGATGGTGTCGCCGATGATGAAGATGAGCCACGAGGGTTTCGGGCGCATGGTGTTGATAGCGGGGCGTCTCGTCGTGGTCAACAAGCAGCTGCGCGACGTGCACCGCTTCGGCTTCCCGTCGCTCGCCAAGCTTGCGGAAGCGGGCGGCAAATTTCTCAGCGAGGCGATCGAGATGATCCGCGCGTATCCGGCCGTCGCGCAGTATGGCGCCTGAACAGATCACGGATAGCGGATGCCTGACACGAGACGAGGAATACAACGATGACGACCGACGCCGAGGAACTGAAAGCGCGCCTGAAAAAACTCAACGCGCAGGCAACGCAGGCCAAGATGGATCTGCACGACCTGTCCGAGGAACTGCCGACCAACTGGGAGCAGATCCTGTTCGTCGCGCAGCGCTGCCACGAGGCGCATGCTGCACTGATGGAGGCCCGCAAGGCGGCTGCGGCCGCGGCCTGATCAGGGAGATGCACGATGAGCAATACCTTCAACGTAAAACTTCCGAGCGGAGAAACCTGGACCCCGACGTTCGTGTCCACGCTCGACGAAGAGAAGTGCATCGGCTGCGGCCGCTGCTTCCGGGTGTGCCCGCGCGGCGTGCTTGAGCTGGTCGGCCTCGACGAGGATGGCGAGCACATCGCGCTCACAGGTGATGACGATGAAGATGACGAGTATGAGAAGAAGGTCATGACGATCGCACACCAGGAAATGTGCATCGGCTGCACCGCCTGCGCAAAGATCTGCCCGAAGAAGTGCTACACGCACGCAGCGGCGCAGGTCTGACGGAGATGGCCGTGGACGCGCGCTCGGTCCTGATGCGTTGCGCTGTGGATGCGCGGGATCCGACCGTGCTCGCGTTCGCGTGCGCGTTCTCGGCAGCCTTCGAGCGTGATGGCGTGCACGCGCAGCCGATCGACGGCCTCGACGTGCGCGATACGCGCCGCGTGCTGGACCGCTGGTTCCCCGGCGCAGCGCTCGCGCTGGCGGCAGACGCCTCGTCCCTCGTGCCAGGGCCTTGTTCGCGGCACCGCGACGGGTACGACGAGTTCGACGATCTCGTCACGCTCTTCGTCGAACACGCCGACCCGCGCGCAGGCACGCCGGACGAGACGCGCTGCGTCGCACGTCTGCTGGCCAGCGCCTGCTTCGGCAAGAACCACTTGTGGCAAGACTTGGCGCTGCCGTCCCGACGCGAACTCTCCGCGCTGATCGCGCACTGGTTTCCACGGCTCGCCGCGAAGAACGTGAACGACATGAAGTGGAAGAAGTTCTTCTACAAGCAGCTATGCGAGCGCGAAGGATTGTATGTCTGCAAGGCGCCCAGTTGCGGCGCCTGCTCGGATTACGCGCTTTGCTTCGGAGCCGAATAGCGCAATGAGGAAGAGGGTGCGGGCACTTCCAGCGCGTGGCGCGGATTGGGTCCTTTTGCTTGAACCGTTATGTAGGCAAGTACACAGCCTGTTGATCAGAATCACGAATAGAACACGATCATGGACTCGACTTCAAAGACTCCGCATCGCGCACGCTGGACGCCGTGCACCCGCGCTTGCTACCGGACGCTGCAATGGCCCGTGGCGCCTTTCCCGCACGAGCGGGGCGACACACTCGGCGCAAGGGTCTGCCCGCCACTGCCCGCGCCGCCTCACCGCCTGCTCGCGGTCTGCACAGAAGCCGGCTTGCGCGAACTGGTCAGACATCACATGCAGCGCCTGAAGACGACGCCGCTGTTTGCGCGCGCGGGCGACTGCTTCAATTGCATCGTCGAGCGGGTAGAAGATTTTATCGTCGAATCGTGCGGCGGCCCGCTCTATTTCAGCCAGCGTCATTCCCATTTGCAGGCGGGCGCGGGCTTGCCGCTGCTGCTCGACGAGGAAGGACGGGAGCTTTGGCTTGTGCAACTGTGGCACGCGTTCGACGATGTCGACTTGCCGAACACGCTGCGTGCCGATTTCTGGGGGTGGGCGGAGCCGCTGTCCGTGCAGTTACTCGCGCCGCATGCGCGCCATGGCCACCTGACCCGCTATTCGTATGACACCGTGCGAAGCTGGTTTGCGACGTGGCCCAGGCAGCCCGATACGCCGGGCAATCGCCGCCCCGGCGCGCGCTGACCGTGCAGGGGCCGACCATGCGCGACGTCTCGCGCGTCATAGCGGGCGCCGTGCCGGGCGAACCGGCATCGATCCGGCCGGCGGACGAGCTTGACGGGCGTCTTGAGCACGTTCGCGCGCACGCGGCAAGCCTTGCACACGAGTTGCAGGCGGTCGAGCGGGTGCTGCTCGATGGCGACCTGCTGATGGCGGCGCTGATCGGCCGCCGCGTCGTCTACGTCGGCGGACGGCCGAGTAGCAATGCGGCGTTGCGCGCGTGGCTGCGCGCGGCGGGCGGCGAGTTCGTCCATCACGTCGCGCTGATCGACGACGATGGCGGCGCGCGGTCGAAGCAATTCGCATCGCTACTGCGGCGGGCCGACGCCGTGCTGGTACCGCTCGACACGATCGATCCCGAGTCGCTCGCCGCGCTGCGCGCGCACTGTGCGCGTCAGCGCGTGCGGTGGCTCGCGTTGCGCACGTCGAGCGTCGCCAGTTTCGTCACCGGTGTGTTGAGAGCGCTGCGCGCGACGCGGTGCGCTGCGCTCCCGTCGCGCCGGTGCCTGCATCACGGCTGACTGCGCGGCGCGCCGTTCCGTTCTTCCTTCCACACTCTGTGAACCCGACATGACGACCTCATTCCCTCGCCTCGGCGTCTTCCTCAACGTCGAAAACCCGCACGGCGACGAGCGCGCCGCGCTCGAACAGACGATCGAACTGGGCGTCCTTGCCGAAGCGCTCGGGTTTCAGGACGTCTGGCTCGCCGAGCATCACTACAGCCACTTCGCCATCGGCAGCGCGCCGACCGTGCTGCTCGCTCAGATCGCCGCGCGCACGTCGCGCATCCGGCTCGGCACAGGGGCGTCGCTGCTCGCGCTGAATGACCCGGTGCGGGTCGCGGAAG
This sequence comes from Cupriavidus sp. 22TCCZM01-5, assembly GCF_057798915.1. Classification (NCBI taxonomy): domain Bacteria; kingdom Pseudomonadati; phylum Pseudomonadota; class Betaproteobacteria; order Burkholderiales; family Burkholderiaceae; genus Cupriavidus; species Cupriavidus sp. 22TCCZM01-5. The sequence goes on along the minus strand of NZ_JBYOJR010000031.1, from coordinate 8,282 downwards.
ACGTTGCAACGCTCGATCTGCTGAGCGGCGGGCGCATCGAATTTGGCGTCGCGCGCGGCGGCCCGTTTCCGGTCCAGTACCGGCTTACCGGCATTGCGTCTGCAGACGCCGCACGCGAGCGGACCTTCGAGGCGCTGGAACTGGTGCGCCGGTTGTGGAACGAACCGTCCACACGGTTCGACGGCAGCTTCTTCCGGTATGACGACATTGCGATCCATCCGCGCCCGCTGCAACAGCCCGTGCCCGTCTGGCTCGCAAGCCTGAGCGACGAAGCGTGGCGGCTGGCGGCTGCGCAGGGATTCGGCTTGATGGCAACGCCCGCTGCGCCGCTAGAAATGGTCGCCAGACAGGTGAGCGCCGAACGCGCGCACCGCCCCGATCTGCCGTTCGCCATCATCCGCTTCTTTCATTGCGAGGATGACGATCGCCGCGCGGTCGCCACGGGTGTCGCAGGCGCACGCGAATATCCGCACCTCATGCAGGCGCAGTTTCCGCCTGGCAAGCTGCCGCCGATGTTCGAGCCCGATGCAAGCGACGTCAAGATCGCCGCCAACGCGGTGTTCGGCGACCCGACAAGCTGCGCGGCGCAGCTCCGCCGGCTTGCCACGCTGCTCGGGCCGCACCGGCTGCTGCTCAAGCCTGCCGCGCACGATTTCGAACATGCGCGCAGGGCGCTCACACGGCTCGCAGCGCATCTCGGCCTGACCGCTGGATAACCGTCATTACTGCTGGATGGCCTGCATCTTGCTCAGCCCATGATGTAGCCCAATTCATAACGAATGTTTGTCTGGAATGTCGAATTTATCTGATTTCATACAAGGTTTCGACTGGCCGCCGCTGGTGCTGTCGCTGAAAGTCGCCGGCATTGCGACTGTGCTGGCATCGATCGCCGGCATCGCGCTCGGCTGGCTGTTCGCGCGCCGCCGCTTTCCGGGGCACACCATTGTCGAGGCGGCCTGCATGCTGCCGCTGGTGCTGCCACCGACGGTGATCGGCTACGGGATTCTCATCGTGGCGGGCCGGCGCAGCGTGCTCGGCAACTGGATATATGCGCATTTCGGCTACACGTTCGTATTCAACTGGCACGGCGCGGTGTTCGCGTCCACCATCGTCGCGCTGCCGCTGGTGCTGAAGTCCGCGAGCGCCGCGTTCGCCGGCGTCGATGGCTCGCTTGAGGCGGCTGCGCGCACGCTGCGGCAGTCGCCGTTCTCGACCTTCGTGCGCGTCACGCTGCCGCTGGCCTGGCCGGCGATCCTGGCCGGCTCGCTGCTCGCGTTCGCGCGGGCGATGGGCGAATTCGGCGCGACGCTGATGATCGCGGGCGACATCCCGCGCCAGACGCAGACGCTGTCGCTCGCCATTTACGACGCGATGCAGGACGGCCGCGACAGTACCGCCTTCTTCCTCGCCTGCGTCACTTCCGCACTGTCGATAGCAGTGCTCGTGCTGTCCAGGCGTTCTTTCACACTACGCTGATTCTTCCGGAGGACTGCTTCGTGAAATCCATAGTTCGATTCTCTGCCGGCCTGCTGTGCGTGCTCGCGCCAGTGCTTGCACTCGCGCAGCAACTGACCGTGTCCTCCGCCGCCAGCTTGAGCGATGCGTTCAAGGAGATCGGCACGCGCTTCGAGGCGGCGCATCCGGGTGCGAGCGTGCGCCTGAACTTCGGCGCATCCGGCACGCTGTTGCAGCAGATCCGCATGGGCGCGCCGGTTGACGTGTTCATCAGCGCCGACGAGGCGACCGTCGCGCGCGGCATCGAGGCGGGCATCTTCGATCCGGCAACCAAACGGACGCTTGCGGCCAACACGCTGGTGCTCGTGGTGCCGGCTGGTCAGGCGTCGCCCGTGAAGACACTCGCCACGCTCGCAGACCCGGCGGTGCGGCGGATCGCTATCGGCAAGGTCTCGACCGTACCTTGTGGCCGTTACACGCAGCAGGCGCTCGAGCGCGCGAAACTGTGGGGCGCGCTCGGGCCGAAGATCGTGGAATCAGACACCGTGCGGCAGGTGCTCGACTACGTTGCGCGCGCCGAGGCAGAGGCGGGCTTCGTCTACCGCACCGACGCGATGCTGATGCCGAACCGGGTAACCATCGTGCAGACCGTGGACGACCACGATCCCGTGACCTATCCGGTCGTCGCCGTCCGTGGGAGCAGCGAGCCGGCGCTCGCAAAAGCGTTCATCGCGTATCTGTTTGGCACGGACGCGCAGGCGATCCTGAAGCGATATGGCTTTGCACATGCATGACGCAATGCATGGCCGAACCCGCGATGGCACACCGGTGATCGACGTCGATTTCGATGCGGCGGTGTCGGATGGCGCACGGCATTTTTCGCTCGCCATGCGCTTTGCGTCGGATGCGCGTGTGGTTGCGCTCTACGGACCGTCCGGCGCAGGTAAGTCGCTGACGCTGCGGACCATCGCAGGACTGCTGACGCCGCGCCAAGGCCACGTGCGCGTCAATGGCCGCACGCTGTGCGACACTGCGCGCGGGATCGACGTGCCGCCCGAGCAACGCGGCATCGGTTGTGTGTTCCAGCATTACGCGCTGTTCCCACATCTTTCGGTGCACGAGAACGTCGCGTTTGGGCTCACGCGCTGGTATCGGCGCCGCCTGTCGAACGATGCGCGGCTGCGCGTCGAAGAGCTGCTGGAGCGCTTCGGTCTCGCCGCGCTCGCGCGCAGCCGGCCGGACGGGCTGTCTGGCGGGCAGCGCCAGCGCGTCGCGCTGGCGCGCTCGCTCGCATGCCGGCCCGATCTGCTCCTGCTCGACGAGCCGTTCTCGGCGCTGGACCCGTCGTTGCGCGACGATTTGCGCCGCTACCTCGATGAGGTGCTCCGCGAATGGAACATCCCCGCCGTGATGATCACGCACGATGTCGCCGATGTGACGGCACTTGCCGACATTGCATTCATGGTCGAGCAGGGCCAGGCCGTGCGCAAGATCGATGTGCGGCGCGGCGTTGCGACCGACCTCGATTGTGGGCGCCGGGATGTGCCGCAGCCAACGCCGCACGAACAGCGCGTCCGCGCATGGCTGCGCGTGTCGGCAGCCGACTGACGGAAGACGGAGGCCGGATGCGGGAGATGGGCGCAAGGCACGACGATGCGACACTGCTCAGTGGCGATCTCAGGCTCGCGGGGCGCCTCGACGAACGGTTCTTTGCGCTGCTCGAAGCGATCGACAACACGGGTTCGATCAATCGCGCAGCACGCGTGGCCGGGTATAGCTACAAGGGTGCATGGCTGCTGCTGGAGAGCGCCGCGAATCTTGCAAACCAGCCGCTGTTCACAAGCGAGACGGGAGGCAAGGGCGGTGGCGGCACGCGCCTCACACCCGCCACGCGGGAACTGCTATCCGCATGGCGGGAAATGCAGGCTCGCACGCGGAGTTTCCTGCGCGAGCAGGAAGCCTGGCTTGTTCAATTGCCGGCACTGTCCGGCCTTCTCAGGAGAATTGCGCTGAAAACCACAGCTCGCAACCAGTTTGCCGGAACCGTCGCGGCGATCCACGACGGACCGGTCACGACCCAGGTGTCGGTGAAGATACCGGGCGACGAGGAAATCACCGCCTCAATGACGTCGGCCGCCGCACAACGGCTCAAGCTCAGGGAGGGCCAGGAGGCGATCGTACTGATCAAGTCGTCGGCCGTCACGCTGGTGGTTGATTTTGCCGGGTATATGCTGTCTGCGCGCAACCAGTTCAGCGGGACGATCTCCCGGATCGAGCGTGGCACAACGACGTCGCTCGTCGTCGTGACGCTCGCAGGTGGCGTGAACCTGACGTCGAGTGTCACGAATGATGCAGTCGATGCCCTGTCGCTCGCCGTTGGTCTGCCGGCAACGGCAGTGTTCAAAGCGTATTCGGTGATGCTGGCAGTCGCCGCGTCGTGACGGAGCGGGGCGCCACGTTGTCTCGTTTGTCTGCGGCTCCCGTTGGCATACCGTTTGCTCTGAATGCCGACTGACACCAACTGGAGCGCAGCGTGTACAAGACCCTCGACGATTTCATCGGCAACACGCCGCTCGTGCAACTACAGCGCCTGTCGGTCGGTACGGGCAACATGGTGCTGGCGAAGCTGGAAGGCAACAATCCAGCGGGCTCTGTGAAGGACCGTGCCGCGCTGTCGATGATCGCGCGTGCTGAAGCGGCAGCGCGCATCCGGCCCGGTGACACGCTGATCGAGGCGACCTCGGGCAATACCGGCATCGCGCTGGCAATGGCTGCGGCGATCCGCGGCTACCGGATGATTCTGGTGATGCCGGAGAACCAGTCCGTGGAACGCCTGCAAACGATGCGCGCATTCGGCGCGCACATCATATCGACGCCGGCCTCTGGCGGCATGGAGGCAGCGCGAGATCGCACTGTGGCAATGTGTGCAGCCGGCGAGGGCGTGATGCTTGACCAGTTCGCCAATCCCGACAATCCTCTCGCACACTACGAAGGCACCGGGCCCGAGATCTGGCGCGATACGCAGGGCCGCGTGACGCACGTCGTCTCTAGCATGGGGACGACCGGAACCATCATGGGCATGTCGCGCTACCTGAAGGAAAAGAACCCGGGCATCTCGATCATCGGATGCCAGCCCGAGCCGGGGGCGCAGATCCCCGGGATCAGGAAGTGGCCCGACGAATATCTGCCGAAGTTCTATGAAGCCGAACGGATCGACAGGATCGAAACCGTGGGTCAGGCCGAAGCGGAATTGATGACGCGCCGGTTGGCGGCGGAAGAGGGCATCTTTGCAGGCATTTCGTCGGGGGGCGCAATTGCGGTCGCGTTACGGCTCGCTTGCGGACTCCGCGACGCCGTCATCGTCGCGATTGTCTGCGACCGGGGTGATCGCTATTTGTCCACCGGCGTGTTCCCCGCCTAGAAGCTGCCTGGAATCCGCAACGGATCGCGGCAGAAAAACACGGGGAGGGCGGAGCGCTGTTTGAATGCAGCACGCGCCCCCCCTCGCCGCCGATCAGAGGCTCACCTTCAACCGCGGGCTGACACTCCGCTCCGGCAGGAGCGGCTCAAGGATGGCCGAGCGTGCTTCTGCATAGGCACGCCGGTTGAAGGGGATTGCATGCCATGCCCGCTTGAGGTGATGAGCGTTATGGATGCGTCTCGGGTGGATGCCATACCGATAAGCCATCTTAGCGATATAGTCACATTCCGCGGCTCGCGAGGCTCACAGGATCGCACAACGAGGTCGAGCCCTACCCCCACCCGACCAGACTACCGATTCCCGGCATGTTGCCATTCGAGGACATTGCTTTTCAACTGGTCGACCTCCCGCCCGTTTCAGTCGAATTTCTGCAGCCTGAGCTCACCAGCCTGTTGCGGTCGACAGACGGCGCACTACTTGTGGTCGACCTGAGCGCGCCAGACTGCACGGAACAGTTGGAGCGGATTCTGCGGCAGCTAGCCGCGGGAAAAATCGCCTGCACGGTAAGCATGGGGTTGGCCGGCATCGAGGCCGGGGAAGCGACCCTTGATGAGTTACTGGCGCGGGCCGATTCGGCGCTGTATCGCGCCAAGGCTGATGGGCGCAACCGTGTTGAGGCAGGCTGAGCCAAGTTCACAGCAGTGAATATCACCGTCTATTTGTGGCTCCACTGCGGTCTATCCGGATTGCCATAGCCAATGCCCGAGCCTTGCTGAGTTCGCGCCCGGAATTCTCCGCCACGCGCGCGTCTACCTGATTGGGCTTGCGCTTGGTTGCGCAACCGGCGTCGAATTCTGGGCGTCGGCAATGATGGGGGTGGCTGGCACTCACATCCGCGGAGGCGGCATGCGTCTCCGGAGGACTTTCACTGGGCCTCGACTTCCTACGCGGCTGCTGCAGTGGTCGCTCGTCTCCATGGGCTTGGGCTCGATTACTGCTTACCTGCGCAGTAGACAGTTCGATCCAGCCAAGGCATGTTCGACAGACATGACCGACGTGGGTACCTCGAGTTCAAGTTTCCAGCGTTGATGTCCTATCGTTTGACCGTCAACGTGCTGCTGGAGGTTCTGCCGCTTGACCTGATTCCCGTCCAACTGCAATGCACCGCCCCCCAAGCCCGCTTCATCCTTCGCGTTCGGACACGTCCGCGCCCGATGGACAACTACGGAGCAGCGGGTTGCCGGGAGAGGTGGCGTCCGAGATGCACCGCCGTCACTGACAGCAGCATGGGTCCATCATGCCGCTCGACCCGATGCCGGCGTTACAAAGCTGCCGGCACAATCGCGCGGCCCGGGCCTATCCTTGTTACATCGCTGCTGTGATCACAAAAGGAGCGAGTTATGACGACAATCTGGACGCTAGCCGCAGATAGCAGCCATGCGCGGATCTTCCAGGCACATGGGATGGAAGGGGATATGGAAGAGATCCGGGACTTTGTCAATCCGCTAGGTCGGGCCAAGGATGGGGAGTTGCGCGACGATGCGCAGGGGCGCTTTGCCGGCAAGGGCGAGCCCATGCATTCTATGGCGACGCGAGTCGATCAGGCCGAAAAGGAGCGAGACGAGTTCGCCCGCATGCTGACCCAGTATCTCGAGCAGGCGCGGACCGAGCAGCGCTATGACAAGCTGCAGCTGGCCGCCTCCCCGAAGTTCCTTGGCATGCTGCGCGAGCACTTGGGCAAGGAAGTGCAGAAGGTGGTGTTCGAGGAGATCAACGAGGACATGTCCAGGTTGGGCGCGCGCGAAGTGCAGAGCCGCCTGGCCATCCGCTGAGCCCAGTCCCTCTGCCACGCCGCGCCATGCCGACTCACCGGGATGGCGCGCCGCCGACTTTCCACGTATTTCCCAAGGGCATCCACGGGCGCGCCGGCCATCCCGCGTCGGGAAAAGGTTGCCGCAATAGAAAGAGGCGGACCGTCTGGCCTGGGTTGGGTCTACTCGACGGCGCTCATATTCGCACTTCGCTCGATGGTGTACTCCACATCGACAATACGCCGGGAATGGGCCGAGGCTACAGACCACGCAAGGCGGTCCGGCCGGCCGAGTGGCGCCCGATCATAGCCTTGCCAGGTCGAGACCGAGGTAACGTCGGACACGTCACGTCACACAAATGAGGGGCCGATCCGAAAGCGAACCAATCCCCTCTGCCAAGTGTTGTCTAATTGGATTCTGGCCCATTATGTCTCAGCTTGAATACCGTTACCGCCTCGACCAATTTGGTCGCCTGCCGACGTGATCAGCCGCGGCGTCTTCACTTCGGTCAAAGACCTCGATAAGAAGCTCATGCGCTATATCCGTCAGTACAACAAGGATCCCAAGCCATTGAAGTGGATCTACCCCGATCCGACACGACGTATCACCGCCAATTCTTCTGATTCGACGTACTAGCCAGTGAAAAAAATCATAGTCCGCTCAGAGATGACAGGGCATGGCCACTGAGCAAGTTGCGCGTTCGGGAAAATGGCGCATTTGGAAAGACAAAGAACAGGACACTGGATGCGCCGAAAGACCCGAGCACCCACGCCTGTCCGGTATATGCTCCCATCGCACCAACAGCGCTCAGTGCGACGATCGCGCCCAGGCCGGCGAGAAGAATGGTGCCAAGACTGAGACCGCTGCTACATTTGCCATTCGCGCGGTTATACTCGGCGCTTTCGAACGAAAAATCACCCAAAAAAGGACTCAATCACATGACTCGGCTCAAAGCAGTTGCCACGAACAAGCCTGCGGCAAAGAAGGTTGCCGTGCCGACGAAGAAGGCCAGCGTGCTCGCGCGCGAGGCGCAGGCCGCTAAGAAGCGTCTGCTGAAGCTGCGCGCCGACACGAAGAAGGCGATCGAAGCAGCAAAGCGTGAGATCGCCAAGGCGGCGGAAGCCGCAAAGGCTGCAGCTCGTTTTGAAAAGCAGGCCGCCAAGGACAAGGCGGCTGCAAAGAAGGCTAAGGCCACCGGCGCAAAGAAGGCAACGGCTGGCAAGGTGGCTGCGAAGAAGCCCGCTGAAAAAAAGGTGGTGCCCGACAAAAAGGTCGCCGCGAAGAAGGCGGCTCCGGAAAAGGCAGTGAAAGCCGTCACGAAAAAGCGGGCTCCGGCAAAGAAGGCGGTTGCGCCGGTAGCCTCGCCTGAATCGGCGGCCTGATTTATTGCCTCGGCTGGCACGCGATGGTGCCACCCAGTTGATAGGCCGAAGATGCGGGCGCATTTCTCTACATTGCGCCCCGCATCGACTGGGAAAGTAAATGCTGCGCGTGGTGCCGACAGCGATTCCTCTTGTGGTTTTATTGGGCCTCTAGGGAACTGCTGATCAATGAGGTTTGCGCTTGATGTTGCACAAGCCAATGATTTCGGTTTT
>NZ_JBYOJR010000030.1:0-92906 GCF_057798915.1 Cupriavidus sp. 22TCCZM01-5 | reverse complement strand
TTTTGTCGCTCGGACAAAAAGTGACTCGCCGGCTACGCCGGCGAAACAGCGGCGCCTGCCAAGCACGACGAGCCAGGAGTCTGGATCTTTCCAGCAATGACCAGATCGTCATTCGGGATTTCCCCAACTCCTCCATACCTAAACCTCCGCCCATGACTGCCGATATTCCAACGGCAAACCATCAAAAACAGACATTCCAACACGGGGCAAAAAGCAATGTCGCAGGCAAATCTGAGCATCCGAGCCCGCCTGGGCGCAACCTTCGGGCTGGTCGTGCTGTTGGCGGGAGCCGCCATCGGCACGGGCCTGGCGCAGCTGGAGGGCAGCGACGCGACGCGCTACACCATGCTCGGACTGGGCTTGGCGGCACTGGCGGCGGCGCTTGCCGGCGCCTGCTGGCTGGCCGCCGGCATCGAGCGGCCGCTGGCCGACGCAGTCTACATTGCCGAGACCGTGGCCGCCGGCGACCTCAGCCAGGACTTCGATACCGACCAGGGCGGCGCATTCGGCCGGCTGCTCGGCGGCATGGGCAAGATGGAGGACATCCTGACCGACCTGGTGAGCCGGATCAAAAGTTCCACCGACTCGATCGCCGACTCTTCGCGCCAGATCGCGGACGGCAATACCGACCTCTCCCAGCGCACCGAGGAACAGGCGGCCACCCTGCAGGAGACGGCGTCCAGCATGGGCAGCCTGACCGATATGGTGCGCCGCAACGCCGAGCGTGCGCACGCCGCCAACGACATCGCCGCCAATGCATCGGCGATCGCCGAGCGCGGCGGCGTGGTGGTCAATGACGTGGTGCAGACCATGCAGGCGATCAGCGCCAGCTCGAACAAGGTGGTCGAGATCATCCAGGTCATCGAAGGCATTGCCTTCCAGACCAATATCCTGGCGCTCAACGCCGCGGTGGAAGCGGCGCGCGCGGGCGAGCAGGGCCGCGGCTTCGCCGTGGTGGCCGGTGAAGTGCGCACGCTGGCCCAGCGCAGCGCCACCGCCGCCAAGGAGATCCGCGTGCTGATCGGCGATTCCGCCAGGCAGGTCGAAGGCGGGGCCGTGCTGGTCGACAAGGCCGGGCAGACCATGGGGGAACTCCAGCAGGCCGTGCGCAGCGTTACAGGCATCCTCGGCGAGATCTCGGTGGCTTCGCGCGACCAGAGCAGCAGCATCGAGCAGGTCAGCCAGGCCGTGGCGCAGATGGACGCCGTCACACAGCAGAACGCGGCGCTGGTGGAGCAAGCCGCCGCGGCCTCGGCATCGCTGGCTGACCAGGCCCACCAGCTGCAGGGCGTGGTGGGCGAGTTCAAGCTGTAAGCAGGCAGGCAGGCAGGCAGGCAGGCAGGCAGGCAGGCAGGCAGGCAGGCAGGCAGCGCCGGGCATTGCACCGGCCCTGCAATCCGCAGTAACCTCTGCGCCATGCGGCAGGCACAGGCCGCCACTTGCCCCCACCTCAGAGGAGACTGCCATGCCGTGCAGACGCCAGTTTCTCGGATACCTGCCGCTCGCCTTGTCGGGCAGCGTGGCCGTCACCGGTCTGCTTGGCAGCCTCCCCGCCAGCGCCGCCATGCTTGGCGAACAGGAGCCGCAGGCGCAGAAGCTCGGCTATAAGGCCGACACCGCCAAGGTGGACCCGAAGAAGTATCCCGGCCACAAGGCCAGCCAGACCTGCGCCAACTGCCAGCTCTACCAGGGCGACACGGGCAGCGCCGCCGGCGGCTGTGTCCTGTTCGGCGACAAGGAGGTGGCGGCCGCCGGCTGGTGCAGCGCCTGGGAGCAGGGCTGATCTTTGCGCCGTCCCGTTTGATCTCCGCTTAGCGCGCCTCTCGCCGCGATGATCCCCCGCAGGAATATCCATGCCGAGCCAGACTCACGACCCAGATTCCCGCCGCATGGCGCCGGCCACCGAGCGCAACCGCGAGCCGATCCTCGCCGTATTGCGTAACGTCCTGCCGGCCAAGGGCACGGTGCTGGAGATTGCCAGCGGCACCGGCCAGCACGCGGTCCACTTTGCCGCGGCGCTGCCCGGCCTGACCTGGCAGCCGACGGATCCAGACGCAGCGGCGCGCGCTTCGATCGCCGCCTGGATCGCGCACGCCGGCCTGGCCAATGTGCGCGCCCCGCTGGCGCTCGATGTCTGCACGCAGCCCTGGGGCATCGAGGCAGCCGATGCCGTGGTCTGCATCAATATGATCCACATCGCTCCGTGGGCGGCCGCGCAAGCGCTCTTTGCCGGCGCCGGCAAGTTGCTCGAAGCGGGCGGCGTACTGGTCCTCTACGGACCCTACCGGCGTGGCGGCGCGCACACCGCACCGAGCAATGCGGCATTCGACGCGCAGTTGCGGGCCGCGGACCCCGACTGGGGCGTGCGCGATATGGAGGATGTGATCGCGCTGGGCGAGGCGCAAGGCATGCGCTGCGACGCGCCGGTGGCCATGCCCGCCAACAATTTCATGCTTGTGTTCCGGAAGTAGGCGGGCCGGCCCGTCCTTTCAAGCGCGTACCAGCATCACCACGGCCGTCGCGATCAGGCACAGGGCGAACAGCGCGCGCAAGCGGCGCTCGGGCATCCGGTGCGCCAGTGCCACGCCCCACGAGATCGTCAGCATGCCGCCTAGCGAGAGCGGCAAGCCGCAGGCCCAGTCCACGTGTCCCGCATGCGCATAGGTGGCGAGCGCCACCACGGCCCCGGGCGTTACCAGGGCCAGCGCCAGTCCCTGCGCAGCCGCCTGCCGCATGCCGAACAGGCCGACGAGCGCCGGCGCCGCGACCACGCCGCCGCCGACGCTGAAAAAGCCCGAGAACGCACCGCCCACCACGCCCACCAGAGGAATCCACCGTGGCGAGACGCGTGCGTGCTGCGCCGTGGCCGCCCGTCCCGGCAGCAGGCGCCAGAGGAAGTACAGCGCCAGGCCGATCATGAAGCAGGCGAAGACGCGACGCAGCAGTTGCGCATCGATGGAGGTCGCCACCCGTGCCGACAGGTAGGTGGCCAGTACGGCACTGAGCCCGAGCACCAGCGCCGTGCGCAGCGCTATGTCCGCGCGCCGCCGGTATTGCCAGAAGCCGATCAGCACGTTCGGCGCGATCATGACCAGCGCCGTACCCTGGGCGAGTTGCTGGCCCATGCCGAACAGCAGCCCGAGTGCGGGGATTGCGATCAGTCCGCCGCCAATCCCGAACAGCCCCCCTACGGCGCCAAGCAAACCGCCCAGACCGAAGATCAACAGCGAAGACAGCAGGAAATGGTCGGGCATTGCGGGCACGGCGGTGAAACGGGCAGGGGCGATGGATCGGAAGCGGGTGACATCATACGCGAGCGCCTTTGCCGCCTATCCTGCGCGCAATGCATCATTCCGATAACAGGCCGTGCCGGCGATGCCAGTCCTGCAGGGACTCGGCTGGCCAGGTGCCGCACTGCACATGGCCCTTGCCGCGCGGCACGTCCACCCACGCGGGCGCGAAATCGAGGCCAGCCTCGACCACGTCGGGCGGCTTGGGCAGCGGGGTATCGATGGCTGACGCGTGCGGATGGACCAGGTGGGGCCAGCGCGGGTCGAACAGCCACAGCGCGCTGCCGCACTTGAGGCAGAAATGCCGCTGCGCCGGCGAACGCGTGGCGCGCTTGCCAGGCTCGCGCATCACCGCATGGTAGATGCCCAGGTGCTTCCTGCCGCGTACGCGCAGCGTCGCGGCATCGCCGCCGAGATTGATGGCATAGCCGCCGCTGCCGGCGGTCTTGCGGCAGATCGAACAGTGGCAATGCATGAACGGGTAGGGCGAATCGGACTCGAGCGAAAAGTGCACGGCGCCGCAGTGGCACGAGCCTTCGAGATGCATGGTATGGCCTCCAGTTCAGGGACGCGGGGATGTCATTGAATGTAGGAGACCTGCTGCCCGGCGCAAAAGGGCCAAGTGCGGCAGCCGCGGCGGCTACATGGCCTTGCGGAAGGTCAGGTTGATCCGCTCGTGCCCGAGCAGCGGGTGGTCGCCGTCGGCCAGCGGCGCCACGCCATGGAAGGCCAGGCGTGCGGGGCCGCCCCACACCACCACGTCGCCATGCGCGAGCCGCGTGCGGGCGGGGCGGTCGGCGCGCCGCAGCCCGCCGAACAGGAATACCGCCGGCAGGCCGAGCGAGACTGACACGATGGGCGCGCGCAGGTCGCGCTCGTCGCGGTCCTGGTGCAATGACAGGCGTGTGCCGGGCACATAGCGGTTGATCAGGCAGGCGTCCGGCGCAAAATCCGCAAAGCCTGCTTCGGCGGCCGCGCGCGCGGCCAGGCCGAGAAATGCCGCCGGCATGGCGGGCCAGGGCTCGCCGCTGAGCGGATCGTGCCGGTCGTAGCGATAGCCGGTCCGGTCGGAGACCCAGCCGGCCTGCCCGCAGTTGGTCATGGCCACGGACATGCGCAGTCCGCCCGGCGTCACCATGTGGCGCCAGGGGGCTTGCGCGGCGACGTTGCCGACGTCCTTGAGCAACTGCGGTGCCAGCGCGCGCGCAAAGCCGCGCAGCACCACGGCACCGACGGCCAGCGGCTCGCTCGCGCCGGCCGTGCCGTCATCGGGGTCGTCCAGGTCGTCGAAGAGGTCGAACGTCATCGCACAGGGGTATCGCAAGGCGTCACGCAGACATTATCGTCCCGGCGCGGGCGCGGTGCCGTTGGCAGTGTGGCGTCGTGTCGCGCACATTCGCAGCAATGGCCATCTGCATACCGTTGATCGCTCATGATCAGGGTTTATACTTACATTCCTATTTCCTGAATGCTCGCCTGCATGGCGTCGCGCTGTGCTGCGCGGTCCAGTCCTGTTGCTGCAACATGAAACGATTTCTCGCCTTCAGCCTCGTCGCCTGGCTCGCTGCAGCCTTGCTGATCCTTGGGCGCGACTCGGCTTCGATGATCGCGCTGAGCGGTGTGGTCGCGCTGGCGGGCCTGGACATTTTCCAGCCCTGATCCCGGAGCCGGCAGCACGCCGCAAAACAAGAAGGCCGCCCCTGTGGCGGCCTTTGTCATGATTGTGGCGCCTGAAGCGCCTGCCGGTCAGGCAAAGGTATCGACTTCTCCCTGTGCCAGCATGCGCGCCGGACGGGCCGGTGCGGAAGTGGGCGCGGGCCGGGAATCCGCTTTGGCCAGGTCCGTGCCGAAGCCCGGGTGACCGCGGCCGTTGCCGGCCTGTTGCTGCTGGCCATTGCCGGCCTGGCCGGCAAAGCTGTCGGCGCCCACCGAGGCCTGGCCGAGCTGGATGCCGCTTTCCGACAGCGCGGTGCGCAGGTGCGGCAGCGCGGCTTCCACTGCGGCGCGCACGGCCTGGTGCGGGGAAACGAACTGCGCCTGGGCCTGGTCGTTGACGACGTTGAGCACCACCTTGAGCGGACCCAGGTCGGGCGGATTGAGTTGCAGTTCGGCGCTCTGGCTGCCTTGCGTGGTCAGGCGGATCATCTGCTGGCCCAGTGCCTGCGGCCATTGCGCATCGTTCAGCGGTGGCGCCACCAGCGGACGTCCGGCAGCGGCGGCGGCGGCCGGAGCGGCCGAAGGTGTCTGGTTAGCCAGCGCGGCGGCAATGGCCGGCGCGGCACCATCGTTCTGCGTGACCGTCGCGGCATCGCCGGTCCCGGCGGTGACTTGCACGGGCGTGAACGGGGTGGCAGCGGGTTTGCCGCCCTGCGCAGTGCCGTCTGCCTGCGGCAGTGCGGCATGCCGGGACTGGCCCGTGCCGGCCTGGGACTGGCCATCGGCGAACTGGCCGGCATGGCCCTGGCGCGCGTCCGGCATGGCGTTCAGCGCAGTGCCGGACGTGGTCGCGGTCTGGGAGCTGTCGGCCGGAGCCGGCTGCGCCGAGGCGCCCGGCAGCGCTGCGCGCTGCGACAGGATGTTGGCCAGCGTGTCGGCCGCGGTCGGCGCGGCGGCGCTGGCCGCTGTGGCGTCCTTGACCGTTGCCTGGATGACCTGCTTGCCGGCGGTGTCGGGTGTCACCTCAGCGAGCGCAGCGCTGGCAGCGTCGGCCGAAGCGATGGCCGGGGCTTGCGGCAAGGCGAGGCCGCTGGCGCCGGCGGCACCGACTGCAGCACTGTCCGCCACGCCTGCCGCGCCTGCCGCGCTATTGGCGGAAGCGGCCGGAAGCGGGGTGGCCGGCAGCAGCGCGGCCAGTGCCGCCGCAGCGGCGCCGGCGTCCGCCGCCTGGGCGCTGCCATCGTCCTTGTGATCCTTGCCGTCCTGGTCCTTGCGGCGTCCGGGCTGCACCGGCTTGCCGGCTGCCGCCCGGGCTGCGTCCTGTGCGTCGGTCGTGCTGCCGGACTTGCCTTCTTGCGCCGGTGAATCACTGGCTGGCTGGGCATTGCTGCCGGAATCCTGGCGCGGCTCCGGGCGCGCGCTGTCCTTCGCGCGCGACAACGCGGCGCCGAAGGCATTGTCCCCCGCGTCTGCCGCCATGCGGCTGGCGGGCTTGGCCTGGGCGGTCGCGTTGCTGACGAGCTGGCTGATATCGATCATGGGAAGGCCTTGCCCTTTGGGCTCAGTTGAGTCGGCTGGCGCTGTCGCGGGCCAGTCGCGCGGCATATTCGTCGTTGGCGCGCTGCTCGCGGCGCGCGACGACTTTTTCCTCGCGGGCCTCGGCGCGCTCGATCAGGGTATCGAAGGAGTTCAGGCGGCGCTTCTGCTTCTGCCAGTGATTGCGCCCGGCCAGCAGGTCGGCCTCGGCCTTGTCCAGCGTGGCGGTCTGCTGGCGGATGGCGTGGTCCAGCGAATCCAGGAACCGAGAAAAGTCGTGCCAGCGGCTGGTGGTCATGCCTTGCGCCGCCACCGCCTGCATGCGTTCGCGGTATTCCTGCCGGTACTGCGTGAGCTGGTTGAGCTGGTTCTCGGCCTGGGTCCGCAGTCCCTGCAGCCGGCCGAGTTCGCGCGCGGCGGCATCGGTGTCGTTCTGGGCCAGTTCGGACAACGTCAGCAGTGGATTCGGTTTAGCCATGTTCGCTCCTGTCGAAGAGGCTATGCAGCTGTCCGAGCGCATCGTCGTAGCCGGCGCGCTCGTGGATGTCCTGCTGCAGGAAGGCTTCCATCCGGGGGTGGAGCCGGATCGCCAGGTCCAGTTCCGGATCGTTGCCGGGCACGTAGGCGCCCACGCTGATCAGGTCGCGGTTGCGCTGGTAGCGCGACATCAGCTGCTTGAAGCGGCGCACCGAAGCGAACTGCCCGGACGGGATCAGCGCGGTCATCGCGCGGCTGATCGAGGCTTCCACATCGATGGCCGGATAGTGGCCGGCCTCGGCCAGGCTGCGCGAGAGCACGATATGGCCGTCCAGGATCGCGCGGGCCGAGTCGGCAATCGGGTCCTGCTGGTCGTCGCCCTCGGTCAGCACGGTATAGAAGGCCGTGATGGAGCCGCCGCCTTCGGGGCCGTTGCCGGCGCGCTCCACCAGCGTGGGCAGCTTGGCAAAGACCGAAGGCGGATAACCCTTGGTGGCCGGCGGCTCGCCGATCGCGAGTGCGATCTCGCGCTGCGCCATGGCATAGCGCGTGAGCGAATCCATGATCAGCAGCACATGCTTGCCCTGGTCGCGGAAATACTCGGCCAGCCGCGTCGAGTACGCGGCGCCCTGCATGCGCAGCAGTGGCGAGCAGTCGGCCGGGGCCGCCACCACGACGGCGCGCGCGCGCCCTTCCGGACCGAGAATGTGTTCGATGAATTCCTTCACCTCGCGGCCGCGTTCGCCGATCAGTCCGACCACGATCACGTCCGCGCTGGTGTAGCGCGCCATCATGCCGAGCAGCACGCTCTTGCCCACGCCGGAGCCCGCGAACAGGCCCATGCGCTGGCCGCGCCCGACGGTCAGCATGCCGTTGATGGCGCGCACGCCGGTGTCGAGTACCGTGTCGATCGGCGCGCGCATCAGCGGGTTGATCTGTTCGGCCGACAGCGGGACTTCCTGTGCGGCCCGGATCGGGCCCAGGCCATCGAGCGGACGGCCGGCAGCATCGACCACGCGGCCGAGCATGCCTTCGCCCACGGGCAGGCGCTTGGAGCCCGGTTCGCGCGGCGCGCCGGTGCCTTGCGGCTGCGGCGACGGTTCGAGCGGATAGACGCGCGCGCCGGGCAGCAGGCCGACTACGTCGGACTGCGGCATCAGGTACAGGCGGTCCGCGCCGAAGCCGACCACTTCGGCCTCGGCCGTGCGCGGGCCGCCGCGGTCGGCGCTGAACTGCCCGGCGGGCAGTTCGATCAGGCAGTCGCTGCCCACCGGCAGGCGCAGGCCCACGGCTTCCAGCACCAGGCCGGCCGCGCGCGTGAGCCGGCCGCAACTGCGCTTGCTGTCCAGGCCGGCGATATCGGCCTGGGCCAGGTTCAACGCATGGCGCCAGTGCTCCGCGTGCGATGGCGGCGGAAGGTCCTGGTCATCCGTGCGCGATGCCGTGGCGGCGTCAGTCATGCCGGGGCTCCCACGGATCGTCGCGGCCCATGGCCTTGACCACGCGCGTCCAGCGGGTTTCCAGCCTGGCGTCGAGCTCGCCGCTGGCGGCACTGGCAATGCAGCCGCCGCGGGCGACGGCCGGATCCGCGCGCAGGGTCCATCCGGCCGCATCGAGTTCGCCCTGCATATGGGCTTCGACCAGGCCAACGTCTTCCGGGTGGAGCAGCAGGCAGGGTGAACCGGACAGCGCCGGTTCGCTCGTCAGGAGTTCGCGCACGGCGGGCAGCAGGACTTCGGGATCGTCTTCCACGCGCGCGCGCACGAGCTGGCGCGCCACGTCAAGCGCCAGCGAGACCAGCGCGTCGGACACTTCCCGGTCAACGCCGGTCAGTGCCTTGCGGAAATTTTCGGCCAGGCCGTGCAGGCGCATGGCCTCGTTGCGCGCGCCTTCCAGGCCCCGCGCATAGCCTTCACGGTGGCCGTCGCCATACCCCTGGGTCTGTCCCTGGGTATAGCCCTGTGCGTAGCCTTCCTTGCGGGCGCCTTCGCGCATCGCTTCGAGCGCCGCGAAGTCGATCGGGGGCGGCGCCGGCTCGGCGGGCGCTTGCTGCACGATCTCGCGCATCGCGTCGCGCGGGTCCAGCGACCCCATGTTCCAGCGTTGCCATCCGGCGCCGCGCGTGCGGCGCGGCGGCTCGAAGGCGGCAAAGCCGTCGGCATCGGCGCCGGCGGGGCTCTCGCGCAGCGCGAGACGTGCGGCCAGGCCGCGCTCAGACATAGGCATCGTCTCCTCCGCCAATCTGGACTTCGCCGGCATCGGCCAGGCGTCTTACCACCTGCAGGATGGCCTTCTGCTCGGCCTCGACCTGCGACACGCGCACCGGGCCCAGCGCATCCAGGTCTTCGCGCAGCATTTCGCCGGCGCGCGTGGACATGTTGCGGATGAACTTGTCGCGCAGCTCCTGCGGCGCGCCCTTGAGCGCGACGATGAGCGATTCGGTGGCGATTTCCTTGAGCACGCGCTGGATGCCGCGGTCGTCGACTTCCAAGAGGTTCTCGAACAGGAACATCTCGTCGATGATCTTCTGCGCCAGGTCGCCGTCGTGCAGGCGCACGCCGTCGATCACGGCCTCTTCGTGCGCGGTGCTCATCAGGTTGATGATCTCGGCCGCCGTGCGTACGCCGCCCATGCGGCTGCGCTTCAGGCTCTGGCCCGACAGCAGCTTGGACAGCACGTCGGTCAGCTCCTGCAGCGCGCCCGGCTGCACGCCGCCGAACGTGGCGATACGCAGGATCACGTCGTTGCGCAGGCGATCGGTGAACAGCGACAGCACCTCGGACGCCTTCTGGCGGTCCAGGTGGATCAGGATGGTGGCAATGATCTGCGGATGTTCCTCGCGGATCAGTTCGGCCACCGAGGTCGCGTCCATCCAGTTCAGCGAGTCGATGCCGCTGCCCGGGTCGCGCGATTCCAGGATGTCCTCGATCACCGACTGGGCGCGCTCTTCGCCCAGCGCCTTGTTCAGCACGCTGCGGATGAACGAGCTCGAATCGACGTTCAGCGCCAGGTACTGCTCGGTCTCGCCGCGGAACTCGCTCAGCACCACGGCCATTTCTTCGCGCGTCACCGACCGGAGTTCGGCCATGGCCGAGCCCAGCTCCTGCACTTCGCGCTGGGACAGGTGCTTGAACACTTCGGCGGCGGCGTCCTCGCCGATCGCCATCATCAGGACGGCGCTCTTCTGCAGGCCGGTGGCGGAGGAGGCGGCTTTAGCGGAGGTCATTGCCAATCCAGTTCTTGATTACGCTGGCGACCAGGCGCGGGTCGCGTTGTGCGGCGTCGCGCACCAGGGCGAGATCGCTTTCATACTTCGCGGCCAGCCGCAGGACTTCCGGATTGGCCGGCTCTTCGGGCGGCAGCAGTTCGGCCGTGGTCTCTTCAGCCAGTGCAGGCACCGGCACTGGCGGCGTGGTGTAGCGGCGCAGGATCGGGCGCGCCACCTTGAACCAGGCGAACAGTGCCAGCAGCGCCAGCAGCAGGTAGCCCGCGCCGGTCTTGGCCAGGTCGATCATTTCGGGTTGCTTCCACAACGGCAGTTCAGGCGTCACTTCGCGATCGACGGTGAACGGACTGTTCACCACGTTGATCGAGTCGCCGCGCTCGGTCGAGAAGCCCATGGCTTCTTTGGTGAGGTTCTGGATCTGGGCCAGCAGTGCCGGCGGCAGCGGCTGGGCGACCATCTTGCCCTTGGCGTCCGGCTGTGGCCGGTAGTTGACCACCACCGCCACCGACAGGCGGCGCACGCCGCCCGGCGCCTGCTGCACGTGGCGCACGGTCCGGTCGAGTTCGTAGTTGACGGTGGAATCGCGTCGGTTGCTGCTCGGGCCGCTCGAAGCGGAAGTCGTCGCTCCCTGGGCCTGGCCCGCTTGCGCTCCCTGCGGCTGGGCCGGTGCGCCGGCCTGGCCCGGCGCCTGGCCGGCCCGCGGCGTCTGCGCCGTGGTAATCGGGGCCGCGGCGGGTGCCGGCGGCTGGTTGGACAGCGCGCCCGGCACGCCGCCCGGGGGCGTGG
This sequence comes from Cupriavidus sp. 22TCCZM01-5, assembly GCF_057798915.1. Lineage (NCBI taxonomy): Bacteria > Pseudomonadati > Pseudomonadota > Betaproteobacteria > Burkholderiales > Burkholderiaceae > Cupriavidus > Cupriavidus sp. 22TCCZM01-5. The sequence goes on along the minus strand of NZ_JBYOJR010000030.1, from coordinate 81,935 downwards.
CGCCCTGCTGGTTCGATTCGCTGGTCTGCTGGCTGCGGATGGCCGCGTGGGTCGGATCCTGGTTCGGCTTGTAGCTCTCGTCGGTGTGCTCGACAATCGAGAAGTCCACGTCGGCCGTCACCTGGGCGCGCACATTGTCCTTGCCGACGATCGGCGTCAGGATCGATTCAATGCGCTTGAGGTAGTTCTGCTCCAGCGCCTGCACGTACTTAAGCTGGGTGGCGTCGAGCATGCGCTCGTTGCCGCTGTTCGACAGCAGGTTGCCGTGCTGGTCGACGATGGAGATTGCCTTGGGCGTCAGCTCCGGCACGCTCGACGACACCAGGTGGCTGATCGCCGCGACCTGGCCTTCATCGATGGCGCGGCCCGGGTAGAGCTGCAGCACGATCGACGCGGTCGGCTTCTGGCGTTCGCGCACGAACAGCGTCGGCTTGGGAATGGCCAGGTGCACGCGTGCCGACTGCACGGCGGCGATCGACTCGATCGAGCGCGCCAGCTCGCCTTCGAGCCCGCGCTGGTAGTTGACCTGTTCGGCGAACTGGCTGATGCCGAACTTCTGGTTGTCCATCAGTTCCAGGCCCGTGGTGCCGCTCTTGGGCAGGCCCTGCGAGGCCAGGCGCAGGCGCATCTCATGCACCTTGTCGGCCGGCACCATCACCGCGCCGCCGCCTTCGGCGAACTTGTACGGCACGTTCATCTGCTGCAGCGACTGCAGCACCGCGCCGCCGTCGCGCTCGGACAGGTTGCTGTACAGCACCTTGTAGTCCGGCGCGCGCGACCACAGCACCCCGACGGCGATGGCCGCGGCCAGTGCGGCGCCGCCGAGCATCATGGGGAGCCTGGGGTTGGCCTTGAGGCGCTCGATCATGTCGCCCGAGCGGCCGGACAAGGACATTGCCGCGGTCATGCGCGCGCTCCGGCCACGGACGGGCCGTTGCCCCGATCGCTCTGGCGATGGTGACCGCCATGGACGTCGGCACGCCTCGCTTCGGCACGGCTCACTTCAGGCTGCTGAGAAAACACGCGTACTCCCGGGGATGGTTGTTCTGGAACATCGTGCCTGACGGGAAACGCAAGGCGAGGCCCGCGCCTTTCCGGCACGGTAGCGATGATCGGCCAACGCGGGCGCCCACAATCTGGTGAATAGGCCGGGTTTTCCTCCCGATTTCGGCTGATGGAGGGGGGCGGGCGGCAGGTACGCTTGCCCCGCTGAAATTGGGTGGTCAGGGCGCGCGAGCCGGCTGCGATGTGAATTCTGCAGCACGTCTCGACGACTTTTACGCGCGTGGCTACCGTCGGATTCGTCTAACCACAGGCGCTGGCACCGGTGCATCAACCCGGGCCGGCGGGGAAAACCGCTTCATGACCACGCTCTCTCCCATCGAAGGCATGCTGCAGCAACTGCGCGGCCTGGCCCAGACCGCTACCGGCAACAGCTCGCAGGCCGCCGCGCCGGTTGCTGCCGGCGGCTTTGCCGGCGAACTGCAGCGCAGCCTGAGCCGTATCAATGCGTCGCAGGAACGCGCCTACGGGCTGTCCGAAGCGTTCGAACTGGGCAAGCCGGGTGTGGCGCTCAATGATGTGATGATCGAACTGCAGAAGGCCAATGTATCGTTCCAGACGGGGGTGCAGGTGAGGAACAGGCTGGTGGCGGCGTATCAGGAGATGATGAATATGCCGGTGTAGCCGCCCGGTATTGCACGATCCCCTGTCCGCCCCCGCCCCAATCCTCATCATGCAAAACAACAACTATTACGCGTCGCGGGTGTCTCGCTATATCAGCCAGGCTGCCGCCAGCCTCCAGGCACAGCGTTATCACGATTGCATCCGACTGGCAGAACAGGCCGAGCGGTTTGATAAGTCAAATCCGGACAGCTACTGCCTGCGCGCCCTGAGTCACCTTTCCCTCGGTGCCGCCGAGGAGTCGCTGCGCATTGCCGACGATGCGCAGCGCAGGTTCCCGGGCAACGTGGCCGTCGAGGTCCTGGCTGGAAAGATCTTGATGGATCTGGGACGCTATGACGAAAGCAAGCAGGTTCTCGAGTCAGCCCTTGTCAAGAACGCGGGGATCTGGACGGTCTGGCAGAACTACTCGGCGGTACTGCATGCCATGCAGCAGTACAACGCGGCCAAGGACGCTGCGATCAGGGCGTTGGAATTGCAACCGGAAAATGCAGACCTGCTGTCGAACTATGCCAACACGCTGAAGGAGACGGGCGCCGTACCGGAGGCAATGGTTGCGCTGCGCAAGGCCAGAGAGATGGCGCCGCAGTCGGAGACGATCCGATTCAACCTGCTGTTCACCATGTTGTTCGACGAGGCGACAACGCCGCTTGACCTGCGTCGCGAGGCCGAAGGCTGCGCCTTATTGCTGGCGCAGCGTTGCGCTGCCATCCGGCCATTCGACAAGCCGACTGACGATGGAAGGATTCGGCTGGGCCTGATCTCCAACGATCTCTACTCGCACGCGTGTGCGTACTTTGTCCTACCCTTCCTGGCCAACCTCGACCATTGCCGGATTGAGGTGTTCGTGTATTCGCTGAACGGCCGCCAGGACAACATTACACGCAAGATTGAGAACTACTCGGAGCACTTCATCAGTCTGGCCGGTGAACCGCGGGAAAAGATTGCAGACGTCATCCGCGCCGCGAAGCTTGATGTTTTGATCGATCTCGGCGGCTATACACGCAACACACCGTTGCGCCATATGGCACAGCGTCTGGCCGTTCGGCAGATGACCTGGATCGGATATGCGGGTACGACGGGCATGCCGCAGATCGATTTCCGTCTGACCGACAGTGAAATGGATCCCCCCGGCAATGAGGCCTACCACACCGAGAGCCTTGTGCGCGCGCCGGTCGTATCGGCTGTCTATTACCCATTGGTCGGGCGGCCAATCCATGCATATGGCTCGCTTTACAAGGTGCGCACCACGCCCGCGCTGGAAAATGGCTATATCACCTTTGGCTGCTGCATCAACCTGGCGAAGATCAGCCCAAGAACGCTAAGAATGTGGAGCGAGGTGCTGGCGCGCTGTCCGGGCAGCAAGCTGCTGGTGGAGTGCATGGGGCTCGATAACGAAGCGGTACGTGCGCCCCTGCTGAACCGAATGGAGCAGGCGGGTATCGCGTCCGACCGCGTAATCTGCGTGAACCGACAGACCCTGCAACAGTACTTGACGTATAACAGGATCGACGTGGTGCTCGACACGTCGCCGCTGACAGGCGGTGCCAACGCCTGCGATGCGCTGTGGATGGGCGTTCCGCTCGTCACGCTCGCGGGCACGGCCAGCCACGAACGTGTAGCGGCGTCCTTCCTGCGTGCGGTAGGCCTGGAAGGCCTTATCTGCCGAACCGAAGCGCAATACGTGGAAACTGCCGTCGAGCTCGCAGCAGACGCCGCTCAGTTGAACGCGCTGCGCCAGTCCATTCGCCCGATGTTCGAGGCCAGCCCGTTGTTCGATGCCGCCGGATTCTGTCGCTGGTTCGAAGGCGAGCTGGCGGGCTGGGTCGACACCTATCGCCAGCCCGGATTGTTACCGCGCGCGGCCGGCGAGGGCGTCTATTTCGGCGGCCGCTGGCATGCCATGGAAGAGATCGTTCTCGCCGTGGTCCGCGAGCTTCGGGCCAGCAGTCCGGATGGCCTGATCAATATCCTGGAGAACATCTCCGCCAAATGGAGCAGGCACTGGCTGGTGGCCTACGCGTTGTCCGAGATCGCCTATCGTGATGGGGACCTGCAAGCTGCACTCGACCTCCTGATCGACAGTGCCACACTGCGCAAGTATTCACTGCCGCTGTACCGATTGCTGCTGGCGCGCCTGGATGAACTGGGCCAAGACACGGCACCGCTTGCCGCGTTCCTGCAGGAGGCCTTTGGCGTGGAGCTGGCCTACCTGGCGGCACAGCCGGTGCCATCGGCATACGAGATTGCCGGCATTCCAGTGGGGCAAGAGGAAATGGCGGCATGAAGGCGGTGATCCTGGCAGGCGGCCTCGGCACCCGCATCTCCGAGGAATCGCACCTGCGCCCAAAGCCAATGATCGAGATCGGAGGCAAGCCAGTCCTGTGGCACATCATGAAGACGTATTCCCACTACGGGATCAATGACTTCGTGATCTGCCTCGGCTACAAGGGCTACGTCGTCAAGGAGTACTTCGCCAACTACTTCCTGCACATGTCGGATGTGACCTTCGACCTGAAACACAACCGCATGGAAGTCCACCAGCGCCACGCGGAGCCATGGCGGGTCACGCTGGTCGATACGGGCGAGCACACCATGACCGGCGGCCGCATGAAGCGCGTGCGCGAGTATCTGGAGGACGAGCCATTCTGCTTCACGTATGGCGACGGCGTATCGGATATCAATATCCGCGCGTTGCTCGACTTCCACCTCGCGCACGGCAAGCAGGCCACCGTCACCGCGATCCAGCCGCCGGGACGCTACGGGTCGCTGAAGATCGAAGGCACTTCGGTCGATCGCTTCCAGGAGAAGCCGGCCGGGGATGGCAACTGGATCAATGCCGGCTTCTTCGTGCTGGAGCCTTCTGTGATCGACCTGGTGAGCGATGACACGACCATCTGGGAGGACGAGCCGATGAGCCGGCTCGCCGCGGAGGGCAGCCTTCAGGCATTCATGCACAAGGGCTTCTGGCAGGCGATGGACACCCTTCGCGACAAGAATCATCTGGAGCAACTCTGGGCTGGCGGCAATCCGCCGTGGAAAGTCTGGGCGTGAGGCAGTTCGGCAATATCTATGATGGCCGGCGCGTCCTTGTGACCGGCCATACCGGATTCAAGGGCAGCTGGCTGATGCAATGGTTGGGGCGGCTCGGAGCCGCGCCGACGGGCTTTGCCTTGCCTGCGGCGACGACCCCCAGCCACTGGCAATTGCTTGACCTGTCGGCCACTGACTTGCGTGGCGACGTGCGCGACCTGCAAGGGCTCGATGCCGCGCTGGCATGCGGCCAGCCCGAGATCGTCTTCCATCTTGCGGCGCAGCCGCTGGTGCGTCGCTCCTACCGCGATCCGCTGGAGAGCTGGTCGACCAATGTCATGGGGACCGCCAACGTGCTGGAAGCCTGCCGGCGGCATCGCTGCGTGCGGGCAGTGGTGGTGGTCACTACCGACAAGGTCTACGCGAACCAGGAGTGGGCCTGGGGATATCGCGAGAATGACCGCCTGGGCGGCCACGATCCCTACAGTGCGTCCAAGGCTGCGGCGGAGCTGGTCGTGACCAGCTATCGCCAGGGCTTCTTCACGCAGGACGGTGCACCGCTGTTGGCGACTGCCCGTGCAGGTAACGTGATTGGGGGAGGCGACTGGTCGGAAGATCGCCTGATCCCCGACCTCGTGCGCGCCACCAGCCGCGGCGAGACACTGGAGATCCGCTCGCCCCATGCCACGCGGCCGTGGCAGCACGTGCTCGATTGCCTGGCCGGCTACCTGTTGCTGGGCCAGCGGCTGCTGGAGGGCGATCGGGGCTGCGCAACCGCCTGGAACTTCGGGCCAGCCGCGCAGGACAACCGCAGTGTCGAATCCGTGCTCAGCCTCATGCAGGCGCACTGGCCCGCACTGGCATGGCGTGTGTCCGATGCGCAGCAACCACACGAAGCCAGCCTGCTGTACCTCGACAGCTCCCTGGCCAGGTCAAGGCTTGGCTGGCAGCCCGCCTGGAACCTCGAGCAGGCGCTTGCCGCGACGGCAGCGTGGTATCGCGAACAGGCCAACGGTGGCGTGCCGACGCGCCGGCAGCTGGACGAATACATCGCGGCGGCCGCGGCCGCAGGCGCAAATTGGGTGGGCGCATGAAGCTGACCCCCATTGCCATCCCGGGCGCGGCACTGATCGAGAGCGAGCCCTTTGCGGATCATCGCGGCGCGTTCGCGCGGCTATTCTGCACGGACGCGCTGGCCGAGGTGCTCGGCCAGCGCCGCGTGATGCAGGCTAACCATTCGCGCACGCATCAAGCCGGGGCGCTGCGCGGGCTGCATTTCCAGCACGCGCCACATGCCGAGATGAAGCTGGTACGTTGCCTGCGCGGCCGCGTATGGGACGTCATGGTGGACCTGCGTGCGGGTTCGCCGACCTTCCTGCAGTGGCACGCCGAAGAGCTGACCGCCGCGAATGCCCGCATGGTCGTGATCCCGGAAGGCTGCGCGCATGGATTCCAGGTGCTTGAGGCCGACAGCGAGCTGTTGTATCTGCATACCGCGCCGTATACGCCGCGGGCCGAAGGCGGGGTACGCCACGATGATCCCGTGCTCGGTATCCGCTGGCCACTGCCGGTGACCGATATCTCGTCACGCGACCGCTCCCATCCGCTTCTCAGTGCCGGCTTTGCCGGTTTCCATTCATGAAATGCCGCCACTGCAACGCAGCGCTTGACCACGTGTTCCTCGACCTCGGGTCCGCGCCGCCTTCCAATGCCTATCTGAGTGCCGCCGACCTGCGGGCGCCGGAAACCTGCTTCCCGCTCAGGCTGCATGTATGCTCGCATTGCTGGCTGGTGCAGACCGAAGACTACGCGCGCGCCGATGAGTTGTTCAACCGCGATTATGCGTATTTCTCGTCGACGTCGCAGACCTGGCTCGCGCATGCGGCCGCCTACGCGAGCCAGATCACGCACCGCCTCGACCTGGGGCCGAGAAGCTTCGTCATCGAGGTGGCCTCCAACGACGGCTACCTGCTAAGGAACTTCGTTGCCGCCGGCATTCCTTGCCTGGGCATCGAGCCGACGGCCAGTACCGCGCACGCGGCGCAAGCCATCGGCGTGCCGACCCTGCGCGAGTTCTTCGGCCAGGCGCTGGGTGAACGGCTGGCGTCGGAAGGCAGGCAGGCCGATCTTATCGCCGGCAACAATGTCTTCGCGCATGTGCCGGACATCAATGACTTCACGCGCGGGCTCAAGGCCGCCCTGAAGCCGGGCGGTACGATCACGCTGGAATTCCCGCACCTGATGCAGCTGATCGCGCAGACCCAGTTCGACACCGTCTACCACGAGCATTTCTCGTACCTGTCGCTCCATACCGTGCAACAGATCTTTGCGCGCGCCGGGCTGCGGGTGCTGGATGTCGAGACGCTGCCGACCCACGGCGGCAGCTTGCGCGTCTATGGGGGCCACGCCGATGACACGCGCATGCCACGCGCTGCCGTGGAGGCCTTGCTTCGGGCCGAGGAGGAATTCGGCTTGCGTCAGGTGTCGACCTACCTGGGTTTCCAGGCACGCGCGGATGCCGTCAAGGATGCGCTGGTCACATTCCTGATCGCGCAGAAGCGCGCGGGGCGCAGTGTGGCGGCTTACGGCGCGGCAGCCAAGGGCAATACGCTGCTCAACTACGCCGGCGTGCGGCCGGATCTGCTGCCATTCGTCTGCGATGCGGCGCCGTCCAAGCAGGGACGCTACCTGCCAGGCAGCCGCATTCCGGTAGTCGCACCGGCACAATTGCGTGCCTCCCGGCCGGATGTGGTGCTGATCCTGCCATGGAATATCGCTGACGAGGTGCGCGAGCAGTACGGCTACGTGCGGGAGTGGGGCGGGCGCTTCGCGGTGGCCGTGCCGGAGATCAGGATGCTGGATCATGCGGAGAGCTGACGTGCCGGGATCGGACCTGACCCTGGTCATCTCGCAACCCATGCTCTTTCCATGGGTCGGTATGCTGGAGCAGATCCGGTTGAGCGACACCTACGTCTTCTACGATGATGTCCAGTTCTCGACCGGTCCGGCAAACCGCGTCAACCGGGTGCAAGTAAAAACACGGGACGGCATGCGCTGGATGACGGTGCCGCTGCGAGGCAGGCACCTGGGCAGCCTGATCGGCGGCCTGGAACTGGACGACCGAACCGACTGGCGAGGCAAAAGCCGCGACTTGCTGCGCCATGCCTGTGCCGGTGCTCCATACGTGCAGGACATGCTGGCACTGGTTGACGAAGTGTTCTCTGCGCCGGTACGGTACCTGTCGGAACTGTCGCGCGCCTCCACCATGGCTCTGGCGCGTTACTTCGGGCTCGATGCCGGCAGGACCTTCCTGGATTCGTCGGCACTAGATGTGGCCGGGCACAGCAGCCAGCGCGTCTTTGCGCTATGCCAGAGGCTGGGCGCCACCCGCTACGTGACCGGGCATGGCGCGAAGCAGTATCTGGAGCACGAATTGTTCGAGCGCGCCGGCATCGCGGTTGAATACATGGACTACCAGCTTAGTCCCTATTCCCAGCGCCACGGCGACTTTACGCCCTATGTCACCGGCCTCGACCTGGTGGCGAACTGCGGACGCGACGGGCTGCGTCATATCTGCTCCGGCACCACATCATGGCGCAGCGCATGCGCGGGCGGTGCGGGCGCCTGATCCAACCGACCGGCCGTCCTGGCCGGGCATACTCGGATAGAACCATCATGAAGCGCATTCCGGTTTCTGGTCCTTCGATCACTGAGAAGGAAATCGCCTATGTCACGGACGCCGTGACCAATGCCTGGTACGCCAACGCCAACGTCTATAACGATCGCTTCGAGCGTGCCTTCGCGGAGTACCACGGCGTGCGCCACGCGGTGTCGCTGCCGTCCTGCACATCGGCGCTGCACCTGTCACTGCTTGCGCTGGGTATCGGTCCGGGCGATGAGGTGATCGTTCCTGACTGCACGTGGATCGCCAGTGCGGCGCCGGTCAGCTATGTCGGTGCCACGCCGGTGTTTGCCGATATCGATCCTCGCAACTGGTGCTTGTCGCCGCAGTCCTTTGCCGCCTGCATCACGCCTCGCACGAAGGCAGTAATCGCCGTGGACCTGTACGGCAACATGCCAGACTATGCGGCGCTGGCCGAGATCGCGAGCCGGCATGGGATCGCCATCATCGAGGACGCGGCGGAAGCCGCGGGATCGCGCTATTGCGGTCGCGCGGCCGGTACCCTTGGCGTAACGGGAACCTTCAGTTTTCATGGCTCCAAGACGCTGACCACCGGCGAAGGCGGCATGCTGATTACCGATGATGAAGCGATCTATCGCCGTGTCATGGTCCTGCGCGATCACGGCCGCCGCCCGGGTGACACCATGTTTCAGAATGCCGAAGTGGGCTACAAATACAAGATGAGCAGCCTCCAGGCCGCGCTCGGACTGGCGCAGATCGAGCGTATCGACGCGCTCGTGGAGCGAAAGCGCGAGATCTTTGGCTGGTATCGCGAAGAGCTTGGTGATTGCGAAGGGATCGTGCTGAACCAGGAAGCGCAGGCGGTGCACAATAGCTATTGGATGGTGACGGCGATCCTGCCCCCATGGCTGGGGGGGAAGGCTGCGGTTATCCAGGCGCTGAACGAGCAGGGGATCGATTCCCGCCCCTTTTTCAGTCCGCTGAGCAGTCTCGATGCCTATCGCGCATCTCCGCAGGCGGGCGCGGCGCGCGCGCGCAATACCGTCGCCTGCGCTATCGCGGCCCACGGCGTGAATCTGCCATCGGGGCTGAACCTGGAGCGTGCCGACGTCGCACGCGTCGGCGCTGCCGTACGGGCAATGCTGAGCGAACGCATACCAGCGGCCGCGATCGCGAATTCCAGCCTGGTGTGATGCCGGCAGGGCCGTGTGGCTTACCGGAAGCGATGGAGGGATAGCTTCCGTTGCGGGTTCCGGAACACGGTCGAAAAGCCCAGGTCACCGAGCGTTGCCCGGTGCACGTCATTGGCATAGGCGATCATCGACATCCCTTTCCTGAGGTGCTCCAGGTTTCGCGCGACGAATTTGCGCAGGATCACGTCGTCGAACGGGTTAAACATGAAGATCAGATTGCTCGTATCGGGCAGTTCGAACTCAGTGGCGTCGATACTGGTGAACGAGATATTGGATGCACTACCCGACCGGAACTTCGCCAGGTTGCAATTGGCGATGCTATTCAGTTTGTCGGAGAGCTCGACGCCGACAATTCTCTTGAATGGCTTGCGTATATGCGCGTAGAAGCAGGCCTTGCCTTTTCCCGAGCCGAGATCGATGAAGTTGTCGAACGTTGCGCCCGTACGTTCGGCTTCGGCAAACAGCTCGCGCAGATTCCTGCACCAGACCGCGTGGTAGGCCGAAGCATGAGCAACGGGCAGGCGATCGCTGTCCATCAGTTCATTGGCCGCAATGATGCCGCCGAGATCCAGTCCGTGCCGCTTCTCGAAGAGATAGTCTTCGAAGTCGAAGAGCTTCCAGGTCAGGGCATCAAGCAGCGGCTTCTTGCGTGTCGCGGCGGTGATGGTAGTCATGGTGAATGCGTTGTATGAGCCCACGCGGTTGGCGGGCGGATCATGCGGGGCCGAAATGCGGATCGTCGGCCTTTTCCTGCTCCAGCTGGTAGAGCCACGCCAGCAACTCTGCCACCGCGACGTAGAGTTGCGGTGGAATGTGTGAGTCCATATCCACCTGCATCAGCAGGTTGACCAGTGCGGGGGAGTCGTGTACGTAGACGCCCGCTTCCTTCGCACGCGCGATGATTGAATCCGCGACGACGCCATAGCCCTTGGCAACGACACGCGGGGCGCTGTCCTGCTTGTCGTAGGCCAGTGCCACGGCGGAGCCACGCCGCAGGTCGCGTCCGCTCATCGCGCACCTCCTGACCTTTTGGAGGTTCCGGTTCCGGCCGTGAACTGCACCAGTTCGATGCCGTTAGCCGCAAGGCGTTCACGCAGCCTGCTCCGGGCGTCGTCGAAGCGGCTGGCAACCTCGGAGGCGTCGGCAACCAGCCGCGCCCCCAGCCCGCCGCCAGGCGAGAGGGAAAGCCTTGCTTCGACCGTTCCCAGCTCGGGTAGCTCCAGAAGCAAACGGGTCGACCAGGTCTGAACCGCTTTCGCCGCGCCGGCGGCCTCGTCATCGGCGCCGATGTGGTCGCGGGCGATTTCCCATGCCATGTGGGTGCCTGGCCATGCCTCGCCCGTCCAGCGGTATTGCTGGGAGGCGAGCAGTTCGAGTTGCTGGCGGACCAGCGCTTCGGCGCCGGGATGCACGGCGGGTCCGGGCGGCGCCGCGCTTGCAGGCAGGTTGCCCAGGCCGTCGTCCACATGTTGCGGCGCGCGGGCAGCGGGCAGCGGGTCGCCCGCGCGGGCCATGGCCTCGTAGCGTTGTGCGCCCTGCTGGGGCGTTGCGGCAGGGCCCGCACCGGTGTGCGGAGCGGGCGCCAGGCCGCGCGATAGCGGCTGGGCCTGGTCATCCGCGGGTGCTGACTCGACACGGTACGCGTGCGCCCGGTCTCGTGCCGGATCGTCAGATGGATCGCGGGGCGCAGTCCGCATGGCCAGCGCCGGCGCGAGCATGTCGGCTGGGCCGTCGGCCGTATCGCCCGTGGCAAGTCCGGTGGTCGGATGTGCCGCAGTATCTGGTCTGGCTGCCGGCGCGGGAAGCAGTGCGACTGGCCGTCCCTGCCCTTCGTCCGGTTCGGCGTTCTGCGCAGGCATACCCAGCGATGCCTGAGGCTCCTTCCTGACTTCCGTCACCGTCCGCGCGCCATTGACCCATGCGGCCAGATGCGATTCATAGAACAGGCCGCTATGCTCCACCAGCCCTGCGAGGGCAGCCGGCAGGGCGGCGGCGGTTGCTGGGGTCGGTGGCGCGGACATCAGCGTTGCCGCGGCTCGCGATGGGCTATCCGCCGCCTTGCCGAGCAGGTCGAGAATCGTGCGCGCGGCAAAGCTCAGGGTTTCGCGTGTCGACGTGGTGGAAGCGGGGCCGCTGCCATTGAGCATGCCCCCGGCATCCTGCACCCGCTGGCCCTGGATTGCCGCGTTGCCGGCTTCGCCGGTGTTGCGCGGGTTGGTCTGGGTGACGTCGGGCGCCGGCAGCAGTGCGGCAAGCTTGTTGACCGACAGGGTCGGCCGCAGTGTCTGCGTATCGGGACGCGGTGTCAGTGAGGCGTCGGGAGGCAGGAGCAGGCCGGTCATGGTGAGAGCCAATAGGACGGGGAGCCACGGTAGCGTGGCCGGCTGTCAGCGGCCTGGAGACAGGCGGATGCCGGAGAGAGGGCGGAGCGTGCGCGCAGGCATGGCTACCGCCCCCGGGGATCAGATTGCCGCGCCGTAGGCCCGCCCGAGCTCCTGCTTGCGGCGCGAGCTGCCCAGCAGGGCTTCGAGTTGCGACATCTGCGGCATGACGATCTGGCGAATGGCCGCATCGTGCGCAAGAATGCGCTCGAGCAGGCGATAGCGGCGGGTGCGCTCCTCCGCCGACGGCGCCGGCTGTGGGCCAAGGGCACGCAACTGATCGACTTCCGCGACATAGACCTGTTGCAGCTCGCTCATTGCATCCCAGTTGCCGGCGCGCGCAGCTTCAAGCATCTGCTCGGAGAGCAGCAGCACTTCTTCGTACCCGCGGGTGACCGGACTCGAAGCTTTCAGTTCGAACGGATGCATCTCAGTTTTCCACGACGAGCAAGGGAGCCGGCGCTTGTGCTGGCGCCGCAGCCTGCGGCTGCTCGCCAATCTGGGCCCAGGCGGAGGCCAGGTTGCCGAGCAGGCCGTCGACTTCGGTCAGCAGCGCGGCGTCGTTGCGCAAGTTGGCCTGCAGCAGGCGCCGTGTCATGTAGTCATAGAGCGCTTCGAGATCGGCGGCGACTTCGCCGCCGGCCTCATGGTCGAGCGCGGCATTGAGGCCATTGACGATGATGTCGATCGCCTTGGAGATCGCGTTGCCTTTGGCCGGGATATCGCCGGCCTCCATATGGAACCGGGCGCTGGCGATGGCGGCGCGTGCCCCGTCGAACAGCATGACGATCAGCCGGTGAGGGCTGGCGCTCATGGCCCCGGTCTGGACTCCGACCTGGGAATAGGCGTTGATGGCATTGCGCGCGTACATGGCGATCGGCTCCCCGAAAAGGCTTGCTGGATTACTTGCTGCTCGACGAATTGCTCAAGGCACTGAACTGCTGCGTCAGGTAGGTGCTGGTGTTCTTCATCTTGGCCATGATCATGTCCAGCTGGGTGAACTGCGCACGGTAGTTGGCAACGGTTGCATTGACGCGGTCCTGGGTCGCGCTGTACTGGGCGCTGAGGTCCTTCAGGCTCCGGTTGATGCCGTCGGTGGCGGCCGTCAGGGCCCCCTTGCTGTTGGTCAGCGCCGTGATGGTCGTGCTCAGCTGGTTGCCGTAGCCGCTCTTGCCGTCGTCATTGCCGAACAGGGCCGCAACACCGCTCGGGTTGTCGCTCATGGCCTTGTTCAGCTTGGTGGTATCCAGTGCCAGCGTGCCATCGAGCTGGAACCCGATGCCTACCTGTGCCAGTGCCGTGATGGCGTTCGACCCGCTGCCCGGCTGAGGCGTGTTGAGCACGCCGCGGATCTGGGTCTGGATCGTGCGCAGCACGCCGTCGCCGGTGAGGGGTGAACCGGTTTTCGTGGTCGGATCGTAGGCCGACAGGCTGGTGGCTGCCTTCTGCAGATTGTTGTAAGCCGTGACAAAGGCCTGCACGCCATTCTGGATCGACGCGGTGTCGCGCTGGACCATGACGTTGCTGGTGCCGGTCTGCGCCAGCGAGAGCGTCACGCCCTGCACGGCGCCGCTGACCTGGTTGCTTGCGCTCTGGATTGCGATGTTGTTGACGGTCAGCGCCGCATTCTGGGCCGCCACGGTCTGCTGCAGGTTCTGCGTGCCGGCCGGATCGTTGGCAACCAGATTGGACAGCGCGTTGGTGCCGTCGCTCGACGTGACCGAGATGCGCATGCTGTTGGAGGCGCCGGTATTGTTCGAGTTCAGGACCAGCCGGTAAGGTGTGCCGGAGCCGTCGTTGATGATGCTGGCAGTCACGCCGGCATTGGCCTTGTTGATGGCGTCGCGGATGCCTTGCAGCGTGTTGTTGCTCGGGTCGATCGTGATATCGAAGCCGGTCGAACCCATATTCGCAGTGAAGCTCGCCCCGCTGTATTTGCCATAGGTCGGGCTGGCTGCGTTGGTGTCGAGCGTGCCGCCGGTGATGGCGCCGAAGTCAATATGGATCGTGCCGGTACCAATGGCCGCATCCTGCTTGAGTTGCCCCGTGCTAACCAGCGACTGGGCCTGGGCCAGGGCGGTGACGTTGACCGCATAGCTGCCAGCGGCGGCAGTGTTGCTGCCAGTGGCAGTCAGGGTACTGGTGTTGCTGGAGGTGGCGGTAGCCGCGTTGAAGAAGCTTGGCTTGGAGAGCTGGTTGGCCGTGCCCTGGAATGCGGCGAGCATGCTCTGCAGCTGGCCATAGGCAGACAGCTTGGTCTGATAGCTGCTCTGCTTTTGCTGGATGACCGTCAGCGGAGCCTGCTCGGCGGTGGTGAGCTGGTCGAGCAGCGAGCCAAGATCGAGTCCCGAGCCTACGCCAAGGTTAGAGATTGTTGCCATGTCTTCTACTCCAGTGTGCTACTTCAAATCCGGGCTCCGCCAGGCGGCTCAGGCGGGCTGGTTCACGAACAGTCCCTGCAGCTGGGTCATCGCATCGGAGATGCGCACAAGCTCTTCGGTGGGAATCTGCCGGATCACTTCGCCGCTGGTCTTGTCCATCACCTTGGTGATGACGCGGTGACTGGTGCTGTCAATTTCAAACTGGACGCTGACCGAGGCGGTACGAAGCGCGTCGGTCAGGCGCTCGAGCGCGGCATCGAGCGAGAGCGATCGCTGCTTGCCGTCCTGTGCGACTGTGCCAGGCTTGCCGGAAGCGGTCGCTTCGGCGGATGCGCCGGTTACCCGGCGGTCTGGCCACTCGGTCAGCTGGGTCGCCAGCGCGGCAGGCAGCGCGGACGAAGTGGTAGCGGCAGTAGCCATGATCGTCTCGACTCAGTGGGTTCTTGAAATGCTTTCCCAGGGCCGCAGCCCTGGGGAAACATTCCACGACAGCGCCGGGCACGAGGCCCGGCACCGGTGCTACGCGTCAGTCAATTAACGCAGCAGCGACAGCACGCCTTGCGTGGTCTGGTTGGCCTGGGCCAGGACCGAGGTACCCGCTTGTTGCAGGATGTTGGCGCGGGTCATGTTCGACACTTCCGTTGCGTAGTCGGCATCCTGGATACGCGAACGCGAGGACGACAGGTTGGTGATCGTGGTGCCCAGGTTGGCGATGGTCGAATCCAGGCGGTTCTGGATCGAACCCAGCGAGCTCTTCAGGCTGTCTACCTTCTGCAGAGCTGCGTCCAGGGTGGCCATCGGGTTGGCCGAAGCGCCAGCCGTCAGGTTGGCGGCGGTCAGCTTGCTGGTGTCGAACGTGAATGCAGCAGTGCCAGCGGTGGTGGTGGTATCGACGTTCGACATATCCAGCGCCACGTAGGTGTACATGGCGGTAGCGGCCGTGGCTTGGGTCATGCCTTGGTTTTGCAGCGCTTGGGCTTCGGTCGCGTTTGCCGGGGTGATGGCGACTTCAGCGAACCAGTTGCCATTCTTGTCCACCACGGCCGTGCCGGTGACCGCGACGCTAGCCGCAGCGATCCCCAGGGTCTGGGCCAGCGTGCCGCCCGTTGCCTCAGTAACGGTGTTGGCGCTGACTGCGGTCGTAGCGCCGAAGACAGCCTGGTAGTTTGCAGCGGTAGCGACGGCGGGCACGGCCATCGAAGCGGTACCGGCGAACGAGGCAGTCGCCGTGGCTTGCGGGCCATTCACATTGAAGCTTTGCAGGTTCAGGGTCTTGGTGCTGATCTCCTGCAGGTTGACAGCGATGGTCTGGCCGTCGTTTGCGCCAACCTGGACGTTCACCGGCTTGGCGGTCGACGACAGCACCTTCACGCCGTTGAAGTCGGTTTGTTGCGACAGGCGGTCGATTTCCGACATGCGCTGGGTGATTTCGTCCTGGATCGACTTCAGGTCCGAAGCCGAGTTCGAGCCGTTGGCGGCCTGCACCGACAGCGTACGGATACGTTGCAGGTTGTTGGTCACTTCGGTCAGGGCGCCTTCAGTCGTCTGAGCCAGCGAGATGCCGTCGTTGGCGTTGCGCTGGGCTTGCGTCAGGCCGTTGATGTTCGAGGTGAAACGGTTGGCAATGGCCAGGCCAGCGGCATCGTCCTTGGCGCTGTTGATGCGCAGGCCCGACGACAGGCGCTGGATCGCGGTGTTCAGCGACGATTGCGAAGCGTTCAGGTTGTTCTGAGTCATCAGAGACAACGAGTTGGTATTGATGATGGACGCCATAGTTGCGACTCCTATTTGCAGTGATTTACACAGTCCGGCGGATGCCGTAACGTTGGCCGACTGCGTTGCAGTGCTGTAGTGCCTCCGTTGCAAAGGTTATCGACCACGCTTTGCAAAGGTTTAGAGTGATCTTTGCAGCGTCTTGGCGTGCAGGACCAATGCCAGGCGCGACGTTTGCAAGCCGTTGCCAGTGGCCCCTGGGCTTGAAAATTTCTTGGGGGAGCGCCGCGTTCCGCGGCGGGGTCAGCGCCGCCGGCGCTTGCGCGGCATATAGATAGGCACGAAATCCGGCGATGTGTCCGTTTCGGGCGCCGGCGCGGCCTCGCCGTACGGGTGGACCGGTGTGATCATGGCAATGGCGTGCTTGTATACGACAAGCGGCTTGCTGTCGTGCACGTCCTTCGCGAGCATCAGCAAATAGTCGTCCAGGGCGATCACCACGCCTTGCAGCCGGGTGCCATTGCACAGATAGACGACAACCGGAGCGCGGCTGACAGCATGGGGCGCAAGTTGCTGGTGCTGCAGCTTCCGGCTGTTTCGCGGGGGCCTGGTTTCCTTCTTCACAACGACTCCGGAAGAGCCCGCATGGGTTCTGGCGGCTGATGGCGGTCCGCCGACTACTAGTACTGTTAACTAGTATGGTCCTGTCAGCGCGATGGGCGAAACATTCGCTCCCGGTACCGGCAACAGGCGCAGGCCCCGTGTGCGCCGCGGCGTGCGCCGGATCCGGACGTGGGTCCTTGTCTTTCACGCGCTTGCCGGCGACCGGTGCGGCCAGGTGAGAAGGGGAATACTTCAGGGACGAGAGTAACAAATTTTTACAAACACCGACGGATCGATTCCTCGTCAATGAACTAGAGGTTTTGCTCTAGATAATTTGTTGCATTTTCTAACTCGTTCGAGTTATGGGTCTGTCGACCGAGGCCGACAGACCGGCCGAAGACTTCCTGAAATGCTTACAAACTGGCGATTTGCACATAAGTGTGCACTGACATAGGATGATCCCGAAACTCCGGCCCCAGGCCGAACGGCGCCGAGAAGTGGCTTTCTATGCGCATTCAATTGGGGCCTTTACTGATAGAAGCGGGATTTACACCTCATGTAAGCACGTTTATATTCATACCAGAGCTAACTGGCTCTGAAGCAGTCCTGGAAAGCCTACGAGCACCCCGCGCGTGGGCTTCTTTTTTTGGGGGCCCACGTCGAACCGGCTACGCCTCTCGGCGCACCGCTGCCGTGTGACCGCCGGGATGCCTGGCAGGATTAAAAGGCACAGTCCGAGGCGCCCATCGGACGAAATGCGGGCACTTTCCCCCTCAATTCCAAATTCCCTTCAAGAAGTGTTCGGTCATCGCCGATAGGCAGCCGTGCGGCGGTTGTGAGCGGCAACGATCCCGTGCGCGCACACGACAAGAAAATTGATCACGGAATGTCCGGAGGGAGTGAGATGGCCTGGTTGAGAAACCTTGGCATAGGGACCCGCCTGTCCCTGGCCTTTACGCTGGTGGTGCTGCTGCTGGTCGGTGTCGCGGTATATGGCGTGGCCTCGCTGGCGGGCATGAATGCCTCCATGCACCTGACCGTGGAGGGGCGCCTGCTCAAGGTGATCGACCTGGGCCACGTCAAGGAAAATGCGCTGGAAATCGGCGTGATGGTGCGCGATGCCGCCCTGACCGAAGATTCCGCGCTGGTCCAGCGGAATACGCAGCGTATCGACGGCATGCGCAAGGAGATGGGCGGCACGCTCGATGCGCTGGGCAAGCTGATCGCGGCTTCCGGCCGTGCCGACCTGCAGAAGACCTTTTCCGATCTAGTCACCGCGCGCGAAGGGTATAACGGCCAGCTGGACATGGTGCTGCGCCAGTTGGGCTCGGGCGAGTTCGTCGGAGCGCGCGCGGCGCTGGTGGCGACCCTGCCCGCGGCGCAAGGCCCCTATTTCGGGAAGCTCGACGAGATCATGGCCGGCGGCCGCAACCTGTCCCTGGCCGCGGTCAAGCAGGCCGACGAAGGTTTCGCCTGGGCCCGCAGCGTGCTGCTGGGCCTGACGGCGCTGGCGGTGCTGCTTGCCGTGGTGATGGGAACGGCCATCACGCGGTCAATCACCGGCCCCGCGCGCGAAGCGCTTGAGGCCGCCGAGGCGCTGGCCACCGGCAACCTGCGCCACGCGTTCCATGTGCGCAGCGGCGATGAAATGGGCCGCATGCTGGCGGCGCTCGAACGTGCCTTCCGCCACCTGGCGGCACTGGTGCATGGCATCCAGCAGGCCTCCGGCTCGATTGACGGCGCCACGCGCGAGATCGCCCGCGGCAACACCGACCTGTCCCAGCGCACGGAACAGCAGGCGGCTTCGCTGGAACAGACCGCAGCCTCGATGGAGCAGCTCACTTCCACGGTACGCCAGAACGCCGACAACGCCAGGCAGGCCAACCAGCTCGCGGTCAATGCGTCGGATGTGGCCAGCGAAGGCGGGCGCGTCGTGCGCGACGTGGTGCAGACCATGGACAGCATCTCCAAATCGTCCACGCAGGTGGCGGAGATCACTGGCGTCATCGAGAGCATCGCGTTCCAGACCAATATCCTGGCGCTCAATGCCGCGGTGGAAGCGGCGCGCGCCGGGGAGCAGGGCCGCGGCTTCGCGGTGGTGGCCTCCGAAGTCCGTAACCTCGCCCAGCGCTCGTCGGCCGCGGCCAAGGAGATCGCCGAGCTGATCGGCGGCTCGGTGCGGCAGGTGCAGGACGGTGCACGCCAGGCCGAGCAGGCCGGCAAGACCATGGACGACATCGTCGGCGCGGTGCGCCGCGTGACGGACATCATGGGCGAGATTTCCGCGGCCAGCTCGGAGCAGACTTCGGGCATCGAGCAGGTCAGCCTGGCCGTCACGCAGATGGAAAGCATGACCCAGCAGAATGCCGCGCTGGTGGAGCAGGCCGCCGCCGCCGCGGAGAGCCTGATGCAGCAGGCCGGCGGCCTGGTGAGCGAGGTGGGCCGGTTCGACGTCGCCCAGAACTCTGCCGCGGGCCATGCGTCGGCCGCCGCCACGCCGGCCCGGCAGCTGGAACCCGCGCCGGCGCCGCCGCAGCCGGCACCGGCAGCACGTGCCGTACCGGCACGCAGCACCCGTGCGCCAGCCGTGCCGGCGGCGGTGCGTCCGCCAGTGCAGCGCAAGGCGACGCCACAGCCGGTGCTGGCCAGGCGCGCACCTGCGCAGCCGGCAACACAGCGCCAGCCTGTCGCACGTCAGCGCCAGGAACCGGTGCTCAAGTCCGGGGCGCGCCGGGTTGCGGCGCCCAGCCAGCCGGCCATGGCCGATAGCGGCGACTGGGAAACCTTCTGACCCGGCTGCGGCGCCGCGCCACAGACCATGCGCGCCGGGCCGCGCCGGCGCCAATGTCGCAAAGCGCCTACAATGGCCGCTCTTCCTGATCTTCGAAGCAAGAGCAGGCCGGTCCACCTGGCGCATGCGGCGCCCGTCGCGGCGGCCATGCCTGCCGCCGCTGGTGCCGATGACCGCCGTTCCCTCCCAGCCGCCCCGCGCGGCAGATGCTCCACCCCCGTCCTCTTCGACCTCCTCGACCGCGGCGCCTCAGCCGCCGGTGATGCAGATCCTGTTCGGCCTGATGCTCGCCATCCTGCTGGGCGCGCTCGAACAGTCGATCGTCGCCGTGGTACTGCCCGAGATTGCCTTGCAGCTGCGCGGCTTCGAGGACATGGCCTGGGTCATCTCCGCTTACCTCGTGGCCTCGACCGTGGCCACGCCGATCTACGGCAAGCTGTCGGACGTGCTGGGCCGGCGCTCGGTCCTGTCCTTCGCGATCGTGCTGTTCCTGCTGGCCTCGGTGGTCTGCGCGCTGGCCCAGACCATGCCGCAGCTGATCGCAGCGCGGATCCTGCAGGGCCTGGGCGGGGGCGGGCTGATCTCGGTGTCGCAGGCCGCCATTGCCGACGTGGTGCCGCTGCGCGAGCGGGGGCGCTACCAGGGCTACGTGAGCGGCGTGTGGGCGGTAGCCAGCATGGCCGGGCCCGTGATCGGCGGCTACCTCGCGCATTACCTGTCCTGGCGCTGGATCTTCTGGATCAACCTTCCGCTGGGCCTGCTGGCGCTGGTGGTGGTGCGGCGGGCGCTGCGCTTCCTGCCTGTCAGCGGCCGGCGCCATCGCATCGATTACCTCGGCGCGCTGCTGTTCGGTGGCGGGCTCAGTGGCGTGCTCGTGTTCCTCACACGGCTGGGGCAGGGCCAGTCGCCGCTGCGCACCGATTCACTTGCCCTGCTGGTCGCCGGGGTGGCCGCGCTGGCGCTGTTCCTCTGGCAGGAGCGGCGCGCGGCCGACCCGGTGATTCCGCTCGCCATGCTGCGCGTGCCGACCGTGGCCATCTGCTGCGCCACGCTGTTCTTCTGCTTTTTCCAGCTGATCGCGATGTCGGTGCTGCTGCCGCTGCGCTTCCAGGTCGTGGGCGGCGCGCAGGCGGATGCTGCCGCGCTGCGGCTGGTGCCGCTTACGCTGGCGATTCCGTTCGGCGCGTTCGCGGCGGGGCGGCTGATGTCCTGGACCGGCCGCTACAAGCCGCTGCAGATGGCGGGTGCCTGCGTGGCGCCGCTGGCCATCGTGGCGCTGGCCTTTGTCGACCCGGTTGCGGTATGGCTGAGCGCGCTGGTGATGGTGGCCCTCGGGTTCGCCATCGGCCTGCAGTTGCCGAGTGGCCTGGTTGCCACGCAGAACGCCGTGCCGCCGCAGCAGGTGGGGATTGCCACGGCGCTGACGTCGTTTTCGCGCATGCTCGGCGGGGCGGTGGGCGTGGCGGTGCTGACCACGCTGCTGATCGCACTGTTGCGCCACGGCGGCATGACGGTGACGGACTTGTCCGGCGGCGAAGACGTGCTCATGAGCATGTTCCACCGGGCGCTGGCGGCCGACACGCCGGCGGCAGAGGCGGCAGCGGTGCGCGCAGCCGCCGAGCGCGCGTTCCGGCTGCTGTTCCTGCTGAGCGCGGCCGTGTCGCTGCTGTCGCCATTCCTGGTCGTGCGCCTGCGCGAAGCCACGCTGCGCGGCAGCCCTGCCGCGGCCTCGGCGGCGGCCGAGTAGCCTGACGCCGGCTCAGGCGCCGCGCGCCACCCGCCGCCGCGCGCGCGCGGCCAGTCCCGCACCGAGCGCCCAGCGCAGTGTCGGCGCCAGCACGCGCATTCCAGCCAGCGACGCGGGGCGTCGGATCGACGGGCGATCCAGGTTCAGCATCTGGCGCGCCCAGTCGGGCAGCAGCGCAATGCCCGCGTAGGCCATCACGCGCACCGCCGGGACCAGCATCGGGTTGGCGACGGGTAATTTCATCACGAGCCGCGCTACCTCGCGCGTGCGCGCGCTGGCTTCGAGCTGGGGGCGCATGGCTTCCAGATAGGCCGCCACCGCCGCGCGCGAGCGCGGGACGGCGGTGGCGCCGAGCCGTTCGGCAATCTGCGCAACCTCGTCGTAGTAGCGGTCCTGCTCGGCCTCGCTCAGTGGTCCCACATAGCGCAGGTAGCCGGCCAGGAAGCTGGAGACTTCCGCCACGTGCACCCATGTCAGCAATGCCGGGTCGTCGGCGGCGTAGGGCCTGCCGTCCGGCGCGCTGCCGCTGACGTGCGCGTGGATGCGCCGCACGCGGTCGATCAGTGCCAGGGCGTCCGCGCGGCTGCCATAGGTCGTACCCGCGATGAACTGCGCGGTGCGCCCCAGCCGGCCCTGCATATCGGCGCGAAAGGTCGAATGGTCCCAGACGCCGGCCAGCGCCAGCGGGTGCAGCGTCTGCATCAGCAGGGCGCTGACGCCGCCGGCGAGCATGGCCGGGAAATCGGCATGCACGCGCCAGCAGACCGCGTCGGGGCCAAATAGCCCGGGGTCGCCGGGCGGGTTGTCGTAGTCGAGCGTCAGGCCTGAGTTGCTGCGCGTGAGTGCGCGTACCTGCGCCCCGGCCGTGGTGCGCAGGCGGCTGGAAATGCGGTCGAGATACTGGCCCTGGCGGCGACCCGCCGCCGGATCGGTGGAAGCTGGCAAAGGTGGCTGGATGCGTTGCGAGTCACGGTCAGAATACACGGGAAGACGCGAACGTGTAGGTCCCACCGCGCAATCGCCGTGGCCGGTGCAGGTACAAAAGAACAAAAAGAGCCGGAATCCCGAAGAACTCCGGCTCATTCAAATCCCGGCTTCTGGCAACACCGCATGTTGCTGCCCGCCCGGAGAAACATGGCGTTGGCACCGGGGATCGGCGCCCATCAGCCATATCAGCCTCACGGCTGGCGTTGACCGCCCGAGCCTCCCTGTCCCTGCTGATGGCCCTGCTGCGAGCCCTTGCCGCTTTCCTGCTGCTGCTGGCCGCTACCCTTGTCCTGATTACCCATTTGTCCGCCGCCAGAGCGTTGGCCCTGGTTGGAACCTTGCTGGCCGCTGCGTTGGCCGCTTTGCGACTGCTCCTGCTGCCGCTGGCCCTGTTGACCCTGTTGGCCCTGCTGCGATTGCCCCGGCTGCTGTTGCTGCTGTCCCATTGCTGTCTCCATAACGCGGCGAACTGCCGCGTGAAGCTTTGCCGCAAGCCGCATGCCAGGCCCGGCGACGCCGCTGGTGGCGGGATTCCGCTGGATGGCGGCGACGGCTTGCCTCCGGATTTACAAAGCGCTGCTCTGATTTACACAGCCACGGGCCGGTTGCGCAGCCGGCACCGCGCCAGGCGCCGGCCGGCTTTCCGGAACTCGCAGGTACGGCGTTTGCAGAGAGGAACCTTGAGGACTGCTCCACGCCATGTCGCGAAAGCAGCGCACGCGCTGGGGTGGCAGTCCGGTCACCTTGCAAGGAGAGAACCATGCAAACCAGCCGACCTACCGCTCCGATGCTGCGCCAGGCCTGCCTGGCGGCTGCACTGGCGGCCGTCGCGGGCAGCGCTTTCGCGCTTGATTCTGGCGGTTTCCTGCGCGCGGCCGTCGACACGGCCGCGCCGCCGCCGGCCAATTCCGCGCCGGGCATGCCGGGAAGGGCAGAAATCGACCGCGACACGGCGCCGCCGGCCCGCCATGACATGGGCGCCGACAAGGCCAAGCAAGCCGTGACGGACAGCGCTATCACCACCAAGATCAAGACCAAGCTGCTGACGGCCAAGGACCTGAAATCCACGGGCATCCACGTCAAGACCAAGGATGGCACGGTCAATGTGAGCGGCACTGTGCCGAGCAAGGAACAGCACGACATGGCGTTGGAGACGATCCGCGGCGTCGAGGGGGTAACGTCGGTCAACGACAGCCTGAAGGTGTCGTCGCGCTGACTGCGCCGATCAATGACTGGCGCCCGGTCGGGCGCCAGCACGGAGCCGAGCCAGTGGCGCAGGCTATGTGTGTATGTGTGCTTCTATGCTTGCCTGCGTCGCGCGGGGCTCCGCGTAGTGGAGGATGACTTGCCCGCAGCGGCATGGGTAGGCCGCTTAGCGGACGCGCGGCTGCCGGCCGCACGCCTGGCAGCGCCTGCATGCTTCTTCGCCGCGGTGCCGCGCGTGGTCTTGCGCGGCGCCTTCGTTTCCGCTGGCTCGCTCCTGGCGGTCTCTCGCTTGCCGTGGTGATCCAGGCTCTTCTTGAGCAGGGCCACCATGTCGATGACCTTCGCGCCCTGGCGCGGCGCTTCCGCTTCTTCGGCGGCTGGCGTGAGCTGATGGGTGTGACCCGTTTCGATCTTTTCCTCGATGCGCGCCATGAGGTCGTCGCGATAGGTATCGCGGTACCGCTCAGGCGACCACGCCTCGCTCATGTCCTCGACCAGCTTGACGGCCATGCCGATTTCGCGCGCGTGCGCGCCGCTGGCCTTGGCGCGGGATGCTTTCGGCAGCTTGAGGTGCGGGATCGGCAGCACTTCGTCGGCGAAGCGCATGGTGTTCAGCACCAGTGCATCGTCCTCGACGAGCATGGCGGCCAGGTGCTGCCGGTTGCGCAGCACGACCAGCGCGAGTGCTGCGCGCCCGGTGCGGCGCATGGTTTCCAGCAGCAGCGCATAGCCGCGTTCGCCGCGCTTGTCGGGTTCCAGGTAATAGGGCGTGTCGAAGTAGTAAGGAGGAATCTCGCCGGTGGGCACGAAGCTCACGATATCCACGGTTTGCGTGGCTTCGACATTGGCTTGCCGGAAGTCCTCGTCGCTCAGCACGACATACTCGCCCTTCTCGTACTGATAGCCCTTGACGATGTGCGCCTTGTCGACCGGCTTGCCCGTGCTTTTGTTGATGCGCTGGTAGCCGACCGGTGCCATGTCGCGCACGTCGAGCAGGTCGAGGTCAAGCGACTGGCTGCGCGATGCGGGTCGGAGCACGACCGGGATATTCACCAGGCCGAAGCTGATCGCGCCCTTCCAGATGATGCGTGACACGATAGGTCTCCCTCGCTCAAGCTCAAGCGCCCGCGCGTTGCGGCGGCGGGGGCGGAAGGTCGCCCGGTGGCGGGTCGATGACGGGTTCGGGCGGCCCCGGCGGCGGTTCCGGCGGCGGGACTTCCGGCTTGCGCGAAGGGATGTCGGGATCTGGGGTGGTATGCATGGTCCGGGACTCCAGGTAGTGGCTGATTGGTGCGGCGGCCGCGTCAGCCGCCGGGCTCCTCGAACAACCGGGTCAGGGCGTCCAGGCTGGCCGGCTTGACCAGATGGCGGTCGAAGCCCGCTTCCAGCGCGCGGCGGCGGTCCTCCGGCCGGCCGTAGCCGGTCAGCGCCACCAGCGTGGCGCCGCGCATCTCAGGCAAGGCTCGCAGCCGCCGGGCGGTCTCGTAGCCGTCCATGGCGGGCATGCCCAGGTCAAGCAACACCACATCGGGTTTGACTTGCGGCGCGCGCGCGACGGCGCTCTCTCCGTCCGCCGCCGTGACCACGGTGTGTCCCAGCGTGCGCAGGGCCATGCTCATCGCTTCCAGGGCGTCGGTGTTGTCGTCCACCACCATGATCACGCGCGGCGGACCGGATGGCCGCGGCGTGATGGTGTCCGCCGGATGCCAGTTCTGCCATGGCTCGACGGGGAGCTCGACGATGAACGTGCTGCCTTCGCCAGGGCCCGGGCTCTCGGCCCGGACACTGCCGCCGTGCAGCCGCACGAGTTGCTGCACCAGCGTCAGGCCGATGCCAGGGCCTTCCAGCACGGCAGGATGCGTGCCGGCGGTATCCGATGCGCCGCCGGCACCGTTCCCTGTACCGGGCTCACCGGACTCCATCGGTGCCAGCGGATCGAACAGCAAGCGCTGCAGGGGGCCGGTCAGGCCCATGCCGTTGTCGTGGATGCGCACGGCGACGCGTCCGTCGACGGTTGTCGCGCCGATGCTGATCTGGCCGCCTGCCGGCGTGTAGGCAGCGGCGTTATGCAGCAGGTTGCTGAAGATCTGGGTGAGCCGGACCATGTCGCCGCGTACCGGCAACGGCTGTTCGGGCAACGCCAGGCGCAGCGTGTGCCGCTGCGCTTCCAGGACCGGCCGGACGGATTCGACCGCGGTGTTGAGCGCGCCGCGCAACTCGACCAGGTCCTGCCGTAGCGTAATTGTTCCCTGATTGAAGCGGGCGATGTCGAGCAGATCGTCCACCAGTTGTGCCAGGTGCCTGAGCTGGCGGCCGATCACGTCGCGCGCGCGGAACATGTCCGCGGGCGTGGGGGCGGGTTGCTCCAGCAGGTCCACGGCGCTGCGCATCGGGGCCAGGGGGTTGCGCAGTTCGTGCGCGAGCATGGCGAGGAACTGTTCCTTGCGGTGCTCTTCGCCCCGCAACGTGCGCCGCGCGCGATTCTGGGTGGTCACGTCCTGGCAGGTGCCCGCCACGCGCAGGGCCGAAGTACCGGCCCGATGCAACGGGAAGGCGCGCGCGCGAATCTCGCGGATGCCGCCGTCGGCATGCATGAGCTGGAATTCGATATCGAGCCTGCCGTCGCCGAGCATGGCGGTAAAGGCGCTCGCCACGCGCGCCCGATCCGACGGGATCACGCGGTCAAGGCAACGTTGCGGGGCTTCGAGCAAGCTTTCAGGCGACTGGCCGCACAGTTCCGCCAGGCGCGGACTGACGAAAAGCAGGCGACGCTCGCGCGCGTCCAGCAGCCACACCACGTCGACCAGTGATTCCGCGAGCTGGCGGAACATGTCCTCGTTATCGTGCAGCGCCTGGCTGGTGCGGTGATAGGCATCTTCCGCCTGGCACAGGCGCAACAGGGAGTGGATGCTTGCGACCAGTTCTTCGGGCTCCGACGGCTCGGCGATAAAGCTGTCAGCACCGCACTCGAGCGCCTGCACGCGCTGCACGGAACTGGCCAGTGCGGGTGAGGTCAGCAGGACCGGCGTGCGCGCCAGGATGGGATCGGTCTTGAGCCGCCTGCAGACTTCAAAGCCGCTGATATCGGGCAGCTCCAGTGCCAGCAATACGAGCGCGGGCGCGTGCTGGCGCACCAGCGACAGCGCAGCCTGGCCGGTAGACGCTTCGATCACCGAAAAGCCGGCCCGTTGCAGGATGCTGCTCTTGACGTAGCGCGCTCCCTCGCGGTCCTCGACGTTCAGAAGGAGCGGGCCATTGCGGGAGGCGTTCGTGTTCATGGCCGCCAGCCTTCGCATCGGGGCCATGCGACGCTCAAGACGCTAAAGGCTGCAAAAACTGCCTGGTGCAGCCGCGCGGGTTTTGTACGAATTACATGCCTGGCTATGCTCACGGTGCGTTCCCCCTTCTGTGACTGAGCGGACGGTCGATCCCTTATTGGTGGGACCACAGGGGGGATGCGCAAAAGGCGTGCCGACGGCAGGCCTCTGCTAGTGCCGTGCCACTTCGCCGCTATGTGCCTCGGCGCTCGGAGAAGTGCCGCCGTGCGGGCCCGCGGACTGCGGCGCTTCCGCGGCCTTTTGCGGAACCTGGCCCGCGTCGGGGGCTGCCGGGGCAGTGCCGGCTCCCTTCCTGCCAAACTCCGCGGCGATCCGGTCTTGCGCCTGGGCCAGGCGTTCGGCCTGGTGCTTTGCCTCTTCGGCTTCCCTGGCCTTGCGCGCGTCGGCGGCTTGTTGCTGCTCCGGCGTGGGTGCCGGCAGGCGCGCACCTGCCGGCAGGGCCACGGCCATCAGCATCGCCGCGACCAGCGCGCGCCGTGGAGGACGTGGCAGCGCCTGGCGTACGTGGCGCATATAGCGGATGAAGGACCGGGTCATGGCTTGCTCCTTCCGGCGCGCGCCAGCCGGGCGGCTGCGCGCGTAAGGGTCTGGCGCGT
This sequence comes from Cupriavidus sp. 22TCCZM01-5, assembly GCF_057798915.1. Taxonomy (NCBI): domain Bacteria; kingdom Pseudomonadati; phylum Pseudomonadota; class Betaproteobacteria; order Burkholderiales; family Burkholderiaceae; genus Cupriavidus; species Cupriavidus sp. 22TCCZM01-5. Next base: position 54,640 of record NZ_JBYOJR010000030.1, on the reverse strand, counting down.
ACCGGCATAGGCGTCCCACGGATCGTGACGCGCGATCTCGTCCAGCCGTGGCGCCACATTGGCCACGGTCCACTGGTCGGAGCCCTTGAGGCCGTCAAGCTCGTCCCAGGCGAGCGGCACCGACACGCCCAGGCAGCTGCGCGCACGTGCGGAGAACGCCGCCACCGTGGTGGCGCCTACCCCATTGCGCAGGTAGTCGATGAAAATCTTGCCAACGCGGTTGCGGGCGCCGCTTTTCGCGACGAAGCGCTTGGGGATCGTGGCGGCCATGTGGAGCACCACGTCGCGGGCAAAGTCCTTGACCTCGTCCCAGCCCGCGCGTGGCGTCAGCGGCACCACTACGTGCAGGCCCTTGCCGCCGCTGGTTTTCACGAAGCTACCGAGCCCCAGTTCATCGAGCCACGCCTTCATCAGCGCCGCGGCTTCGCGCATATGGGGCCACGGCACGCCTTCACCGGGATCCAGGTCGAAGACGATGCGGTTGGGCCGGTCGATGCTGTGCTTGCTGGCGTTCCAGGTGTGGAACTCCACGACATTGAGCTGGGCCGCCGCCACCAGCGCGTGCTCCGAGACGATCTCCAGCAGCGCCGGATGATCCGGCCACAAGCTGGGATCGAGCACGTTGACGCCATCCACCCTGAGCGTGTCGCCATGCCGCTGGAAGAACTGCTGGCCGGCCACGCCGTCAGGCGCACGCACCATGGCGATCGGGCGGCCGCGCAGGTGCGGCAGCATCAGCGGTGCCACGCGCTCGTAGTAGCGTACCAAATCGCCTTTGGTGAGGCCGCTGGCCGTGTCGATGACGCGTTCGGCGTGACTGATGGCAACCTTGCCCTGTGCCGCGGTGGGTTTGCCTTTGCGCGCGGCACCGGTCTCGCGCTTGCCGCCGGCCGGCGCAGCGGGCAGTTCCACGGACACCGCGCTGGCGGGCTTGTCGCTGCGCAGGCCATGGAAGACCGCATGCCGCACGCGCCCGTCGCGCGTCCAGGAACCGAACGATACTTCCGCCACCAGCCGGGGCCGCACCCACAGCCCTTTGGCTGACCCTGGCAGCGTGTCGAAAGGCGCCTTGTCGGTACGCAGCGCATCGAGCTGTGCGCGCAGTTTCGCGAGCGTGCGGGTATCGAACCCCGTGCCCACATTGCCGGCGTAGCGCAGGCGGCCGGCGCTGTCATGCACGCCGAGCATCAGCGCGCCAAGGCCGGCGCGGCTGCCCTTCGGTTCGGTGTAGCCACCGATCACGAACTCCTGCCGCTGGGTGCACTTGAGCTTGATCCAGGTATTGCTGCGCGTGCTGACATACGGCGCATCCGCGCGCTTGCCGATCACGCCTTCGAGCTTCATGCGGCACGCGGCTTCCAGCATCTCGTCCGGCGCGGCCTCGAAGTCTTCGCTGAAACGCAGGCGCGGCGCGGTGCTGGATTCGAACAGGCGCCGCAGCAGCGCGCGCCGCTCCGCCAGCGGCACCTTGCGCAGGTCGTGGCCGGCATAGAACGGCAGGTCGAACACGAAGTACTGGATCGATTCGACGTGCGCGGTCTCGAAGGCGTTCTGCAAGGCCTGGAAGTCGGTCTCCCCGTGCTTGCCGAGCACGACCATTTCTCCGTCGAGCCAGCCGTCGGGCAAGCCTAGCGAGCGCACTTCGCGCGCCAGCGTCTTCAGGCGCGAGGTCCAGTCGTGGCCCTGGCGCGTGAACAGGCGCACGTCGTCGCCGTCGATGCGGGCCAGCACGCGGTAGCCATCGAACTTGACTTCGTAGCGCCAGGCGCCGGCATCGGCGGGCACGCGTTCCACCAGCGTGGCAAGCTGCGGCGACAGGGCGAGCGGCAGCGCGGCGGCGACAGCGCGGCGCGGCAGGGCCCTGGCTGTGTCATGGTCCTTGCGCTTGCCGGTTGCCTTGGACTTCCCGCTCTTGCGCGCCGCCGCCGCCCGGGAAGTGCCGGCCAGCACGCTGTCCGGCAGGGCCTCGGTCACGTCGAGTTCAGATGCGGGCACGGCGGCATCGTCGCGCTCCTTGATCAGCAGCCACGCATCCTGTTCCTTCTGGCGGCTGCCATGCATGCGCACCAGGGTCCAGTGGCCGTGCAGCTTCTCCCCGCGTAGCTCGAACTTCAGCTTGCCGGCGCGATAGGCCGCATCGGCATCGCCATCCGGCACCCATACCCCGCGGTCCCACACGATCACCGTGCCCGCACCGTAATGGCCGGGCGGAATTACCCCTTCGAAACCCGCGTACTCGAGCGGGTGGTCCTCCACGTGCACGGCCATGCGCTTGTCGGCCGGGTCGAGGCTCGGGCCCTTGGGCACGGCCCAGCTCTTCAGGGTGCCGTCCAGCTCCAGCCTGAAGTCATAGTGCAGGCGGCGCGCGGCATGCTTCTGGATGACAAAGGACAAGGCGCGTGTGCGCCCGGTGCCGCGCCTGGATGTCAGGGCGCGCTCACGCACGCCGCCCGGTTCGGGCGTGGCGGCGAAGTCCCGCATCTGGCGGTACCGGCTCAGGCTGTCGGGACCGCGCTTGCGCGCGGGCGGGGCTTTGCCGCCGGCGGTGCGGGCATCTTCGGTGGCCTGGCGCGTGGTTTTTGCCATGGTGGACCGGTTTCCATGGGGAAGGGAGGCGAACCTCGGTGGCTTCAGCTTAGGCACGGCCCAGGCCCGCCGAAATCGGCGCCAGTCCTACACCCGGGTCGGCCAATGCCGCGCGCGTGTGCTTCTTACCGGACGTTGTAAATCCGCGCGGGCGCTTGCGACGCGCTGGCCGGGAAAACCGCGGCAGCGCCGCGGGAACGCTCCTTGCGGCTTCTGGCCCTGCATATCGGTCGAGCGTTGCCGGCAGTGCGTCCCCGGATGCCGGCGATTGTCATCACCGCGCCCGGGGCATCAGGATGCAAGCAGATGAAACTCTCTCTGAAAACGATCGGGTCGCAGGTCATCGTGCTGACCGGCGCTACCAGCGGCGTTGGCCTGGTCACGGCACGCAAGGCGGCGGCCATGGGTGCCCGCCTTGTGCTGGTGGCGCGCGGCGAAGAATCGCTGCACAAGCTGGCCGAGGAACTGCGCGAGAAAGGCACCGAGGTCATCACTGTCACCGCGGACGTGGGCCGGCATGAAGACGTAGCCAACGTGGCGCATGCCGCCATCGAGCGCTTTGGCGGCTTCGATACCTGGATCAACAATGCCGGCGTGACCATCTTTGGCCGCCATGCCGATGTGCCGCTCGAAGACCAGCGGCGCCTGTTCGACACCAACTACTGGGGCACCGTGCATGGCTCGCTGGCGGCGGCGGCGCATCTGCGCGAACGCGGAGGCGCCATCATCAATATCGGCAGCGAAGCGTCGGACGGGCCCTTGCCGCTGCAGAGCGCCTATGCGGCGTCGCAGCACGCGATCAAGGGCTTCACGGATTCGCTGCGGCTGGAACTGGAGCAGGAGATGGCGCCGATCAGCGTCACGCTGATCAAGCCGGCCGGGCTGGAAACCCCGCTGGCCGAGCATGCCAAGAACTTCCTCGACGTCGAGCCGCGCCTGCCGCCGCCGCTCTATGACCCGGCACTGGCGGCGGACGCCATCCTGTTTGCCGCCGAGAACCCGCGCCGCGACCTGTTCGTGGGCGGCGCCGCCAAGGCATTCTCGGCAGCCGCCTATCATGCGCCGCACGCGTTCGACCAGTTCATGCGCCGCTTCATGGGCCGTGCGCAGCAGACCCGCCACCCGGCGGGCCCGCTTGAGGACAACACGCTGTACGGTGGCGGCAACGGCCTGCAGGAGCGCACGGGCAACCGCGCCGCGTTGCAGTCATGCCCTTACACCACGACTGCGCGCCACCCGGTGCTGGCCACCGCACTGGTGGTCGGCGCGTCCGCGGCGGTGGCCGCTGTGATGCAGGTCCGGCGCGGCCGCCATGGCTAGCTTGCGTCCGGCGTCCGGCCCGGGCCGGCCATCAGCCGGCCCGGTACGCCTCCAGGCGGTTGTACAGCGTCTTGAGGCTGATGCCGAGCGCGCGCGCGGCCTGCCGCTTGTCGCCGTTGAAATGGGCGAGCGTGGCCATGATGATCTCGCGCTGCGTATCGGCGAGCGTGGTGCCGACACGCACGTTGACCACGCCGTCGACCGTACTCGGACGCTGCGGCTGGGTACCGAGGTTCGGGTTGCCGATTTCCACGACCGTGTCGGCCAGGATAAAGGCACGGTAGACCGCGTTCTTCAGTTCGCGCACATTGCCGGGCCAGTCGTAGCGCGTCAGCCGCTCCAGGGTCCCGGCCGAAAACATCTTGTCCGTGTGCTCCATCGCGTTGTACTGGGCCAGGAAGTGGCGGGCCAGCGGAACGATATCCTCCACGCGCTCGCGCAGCGGCGGAATATGCAACGGGAACACGGCAAGGCGGTACAGCAGGTCTTCCCGGAGCTGGCCCGCGCGGACCGCGTCGAGCGGGTCGCGGTTGGTCGCGGCAAGGATGCGCACGTCGCTGGCGATCAGGGTATCGCCGCCGACGCGATGAAAGGTGCAGCTTTCCAGTACGCGCAACAATTTGACCTGCATGGCCGGGGGCATTTCGGTGACCTCGTCCAGGAACAGTGTCCCGCCCTGGGCCTGCTCGAAGTAGCCCGCCTTCTGGTCGATGGCGCCGGTGAAACCGCCCTTTTCGTGGCCGAACAGCTCGGATTCGATCAGCGTGGGCTGGATGGCGCCGCAGTTGACCGCGACGAAGGGGCCGCTGGACCGGCTGCTGCGCGCATGCACCGCCCGCGCCACGACTTCCTTGCCGGTGCCGCTTTCCCCGATGGCAAGCATGGTCACATCCGTGGCGGCCACGCGCTCGATCTGCGCCAGCAGGCTGCGCATGGCGGGCGCGGTGCTCTCCCATAGCAGGGAAACCTGGGACGGAATGGCGCGGCCCCGCAGGCCTTCCGCTTGCGGAGCGGCGCCGCGTCGGGATGGACTGGCGGTGGTCGACACGTTGGCATGGGTCCAGGAGCGCGGGACGTTCCTATGCTAGCCCGATAGGCAGGGCCCTGCCAGACGTCGGGCGCAGCACGCGGAAACATCCGACAGCCGTGTCAGAGAGACACTGGCAACAATCGGTCTCCGGGATGTTTAGACTCCGGGTACGCACCTTGCGTTGCGCCCGCGTGTCCGCGATGCGAACGTTTGTGTTGCGTCGCAGCAGGCGGGCATGCCGCGTTTGCCAACCGGCCCAACCGGCCCACCGCTGTTCCCCGGCAAACTTCCCGGCCGTCGGGCCGCGCCATCCATGCCTCATATCCTGATTGTCGACGACGACGAAAACGCCTGCGCCGCGCTGGCCGAAATCGTGGCACTGGAAGGGTTCACAGCCGCTACCGCGGGCAGCCTGCGCGAAGCGCGGCTGCAGATCGGCTGGCGCATGCCCGACGTGATCCTGGCGGACCTGCGCCTGCCCGATGGCAGCGGCATGGAATTGTTTGCCGAGGTGGCGTCGGCCGGCGTCGAAGTCATCCTCACCACGGGGTATGCCAGCGTGGACAGCGCGGTGGAAGCCTTGCGCTCGGGTGCGACCGATTACCTGGTCAAGCCCATCAACGTGGCACGCTTGCAGATCGTGCTCAAGCGCCTGGCCAATACCGGCGCGCTGCGCGCGGAAATCCATTCGCTGCGCGGCGAATTGCGGCGCTACGGCCGCTTCGGGCGCTTGCTGGGCAGCTCCGATGTCATGCAGGCGGTCTATGACCAGCTCGCGCGCGTGGCCCCGACCGAGGCCACCGTACTGCTGATCGGCGAAAGCGGCACCGGCAAGGAACTGGCCATGCTGACCGTGCATGAACTGTCTGCGCGGCGGCGCCAGCCCTTCCTGGCGGTGAACTGCGGCGCGATCTCGCCGACCCTGATCGAGACCGAGATGTTCGGCCACGAGCGCGGCAGCTTCACCGGCGCCGACCGCCAGCACAAGGGCTATTTCGAGCGCGCCCATGGCGGCACGCTGTTCCTCGACGAGATCACCGAGATGCCGGCGGAGTTGCAGGTCAAGCTGCTGCGCGTGCTCGAGACCGGCACCTTCATGCGCGTGGGAACGAACCGCGAGCAGCATGCCGATGTACGCGTGCTGGCCGCCACCAACCGGAATCCCGAAGATGCCGTGGCCGAAGGCAAGCTGCGCGCGGACCTCTTCCACCGGCTCAATGTGTTTCCGGTCGAACTGCCGCCGCTGCGCGCGCGCGGCGACGACGTCATCCAGATTGCCAATACCATGCTGGAGCAGCTCAATGCCGAACAGGGCACGGCGCGGCGCTTTGCCCCGGGCGTGCTCGACAGCCTGCGCCTGCATAGCTGGCCGGGCAATGTGCGCGAGTTGCGCAACTTCGTGCAACGGGCCTACATCATGGCTGACGACGACCTCATCACCGAGGTTCAGGTGCCGCTGCAGGTCGCGGCCACGCAGGCACCAGCGTCCGCGATGGTGTCGGTGCCGGTGGGGATGTCGCTGGCCGATGCCGACCGCCAGCTCATTTTCGCGACCCTGGAGCAGTGCGCGGGCGTGAAGAAGCACGCGGCGGAAATCCTTGGCATCAGCCTGAAGACCCTCTACAACCGCCTAGAAGACTACGCGGCTCGCGGCGAGCTGCCGGAATGGCTGCGTGCGTCGCGCAGCAGCCAGGCCGGCGCCTCGGCCGGGGGCTGATTCCCGCGGGCGCGCTGGCGCAGTCATGGGCCGGCCTTGTCTGGCGTTGCATGCTTTTTGCATGGCAACGGTGTGGAAAACGGCGGGGCCAACAATTATGACGCAGCATTCGCCAGCCAGCGAACATCCGAACCCCGAAGGCGGGCCATGGCCTCTGGTGGATCAGGACGTGCGCACTGTCACCGAGGTAGGGGCCCTGATCGACCAGACCGCGCACGACCTGCGTTCCTCCCTCAATGCCATCCAGAGCTGGGCCTATGTCCTCGAACGCGCTGTCGACCAGGCGGGGCCCGCCCGGCGCGCGCTGGAGGGCGTGCGCGCGGGCGTCCAGCAGCAGCTTGCGCTGGTCGACGAAATGGAAGAGGCGGTGCGGCTGCTCGCCGACGAAGGCAGCCCGCAATGGCGCCGCACCGACCTGCTGGCCGCAACGATGCAGGCAGTGGCCGACCGCCGCCCGGCAGCGACGGCACGCGGCGTAGAGTTGAAGCTGGAGCAGGCTGACGGCGCCGCGGCCGGGTGGTTCATCGACGCGGATCCGGCCCGGTTGGCGGCGCTGCTGCGCCATCTGCTGGTGCATTGCATCTGGCGCGCACAGGCTGGCGGCACCGTGTCGGTCCATTTGTCCGCACAGGCCGACCACGTCAAGCTGCGCATCACGGAAAGCCCGCTGCTGGATCAGACGCGCAGCGCCAACCGCCTGTCCGCGCTGTCCGATTTCTTCGGCAGGCGCCCGCCCCAGGCTGGCCAGTCTTCGCGGCAGTCCAGCGCCCTGCTGCTGACCCGCCGCATGGTCGAACTGCACGGCGCCGCCCTGAGTTCCGAGGGGGAGACCTGCAATACGGACAAGGTGACGGTCTGCATCGCGGTGAAGTTCCCCCGACACGCGTTTCGCGCGCCAGGGCTATAGCTGGCTGTAGCTTTTACATCGCCCCGGCACAAAGTGCGCGCGCCAAGCGTGCGCGTCAGCGGTCGATTGCCGCGTACCCACGGCCATGTGCGCAGCGGGCGGCACAATGCGTGCGCCGCCCCGCCTGGCCCACCGATTGCATAGGGAGGGACGTTCCTTTTCGGAGGCCCAGCCATGCACAAAGCCCACGCTCCCGCCAAGGCCAGTCCGGCTCGCAAGCCCGCCGCCCATACCGGGAAAACGGCAAGCGCGCGCAAGCCTGCTGCCGCGAAGCAGGCCAGGCCAGATGCCAGGTCATCCGCGCCCGCCGAAGACAAGCGCAAGACCTATCAGGGCGCTGTCGATGACTCGCTGGAAATGACATTCCCCGCCAGCGACCCGATCTCGCCAAGTGCGGCGATGCACGCCGAAAAGAAGACCCGGACTCACCGCGACGACGTCGACTGGAAGCTCAAGCGCGGCAGTGAACACCAGCCCGCCGGCGCGAAGCCCGCCGGACGCCGCAAGGGCGCCACAGGCCGCAGCTGAGCGGCGTGCCATGGCCTGGCCGCCGATCGCAAGTGTCCGATGACAGCGCATGAGACAGGAGGAGCCACGATGACTGATGCCATCATCGCCGGTCGTTTCGACAGTTTCGCCAAGGCGGAAACCACCGCGGGCCGCCTGCGCGCGCAAGGTGTCGCGCAAGAGGACTTGAGCGTCTTCTACGTGAATCCGCCGGGCCAGCACGCTGCCTACCCGATCGGCGGCGATACCGCTGTCGATCCCGGCTCGCGCCGTTCAGGCTTCGGTGCCGTCGCGGGTGTGTTGCTGGGCGCCACTGCGGGCGCCGCGCTTGGCGCGGCGATCATCACCATCATGGGAGTGTCGCCGCCAGTGTCTTTGTTCGTGCTGGTTTTTGCCACGGGGCTTTGCGCTTATGTCGGATCTCTGGTGGGGGGCGCGCTGTCGCTGACGCGCGGGGGGCGCGCCGAAGGCCGCCGCGGCCGTGCTCCGGTGCGCAATGCCGGGGTGTTGCTGGCCGCGCATGTCGAACCGGGCAACGCTGGCCTGGTATGCGATTTGTTGCGCAAGGGCGGCGCCCGCGACATCGAGCGCGCGCAGGGCCATTGGCGCGAAGGCCGCTGGGCCGACTTTGATCCACTGGCACCGCCGGTGCCGGCCGGGCGCGAAGGCGAGCGCCACGCGTGACTGGCCAAGGAAATGACGGACGACTGCTCTCGTCCATCTGCTTGCATCACTTCAGGAGGTGTCCATGAGACAAGACCAACCCCCGCCCCGGGAACCGCAGCCGCGCGGCGCGGCGATTGTCGGCAGCATCGACCGCGATTCGCCGGGCCCAGGCCCGTTCGTGATGGCGGCCGATACGCTGGAAGGCAACAAGGTGGTCGATCCCGCAGGCGATGATCTCGGCACCATCGACCACATCATGATCGACGTGCCGGGCGGACGTGTTGCCTACGCCGTGCTTGCCGTTGGCGGCTTCCTTGGCATCGGCGAGAAACTGTTTGCATTGCCGTGGTCGGCCCTGACGCTCGACACGCGCCGCAAGTGCTTCGTGCTGGGCGTGGAGAAAGACCGCCTGAAGGCCGCGCCGGGATTCGACAAGGACCACTGGCCGGGCATGGCCGACTCGCAGTGGGCCACGAGTATTCACGAGTACTACGGCATATCGCCGTACTGGGAGTCGGACCGCTACGATCCGTGGCACTGATCCGGCGCACCGGCCTCACTGGCCGCGCCGGAAAGTGCGGCGCGGCCATGACCAGGATTCAGGGTGGGAGAACGGGGCGAGGGCCGGCGGCATTTGCGCCGGCCCTCGCTTTGCCTGCCAGGCATGGGTATTGCCGGGTCAGACCTTGTGGTGGATCTGGCCGGCAGGCGGCGCCACCGGGATCGCGTTGGTGTGGTTCGCGTCCGGTTGTGCGGGCGGCGGCGGATCGTCGTGCCGCGTGCGCAGGGCGTTGTGCACGCCCAGCACGCCGGGACTGATGGCAGCGGCTTTTTCGATTTCCTGCGCAACGGCGGGGCTGTCGACGCAGCCAGTCAGTGTGACGCGGCGGTCGGCGACTTCAATGGCAAGCCCCTGCGGCAAGCTGCCAGCAAACGCCTCGGCGATGCGGGCCCGGACCTGCGCTTCAAGTTCGCTGGATGACGTCATGGCGATCTCCGGCTGTGGGAACAGGAACACGGGACGGCGCAAGATGCGTTCCCGCACCGCATCTGGCGGCTTCGTGGCGAAGTGGCTTGCGCGTTGTAGGACGGCGACCGCTGAACCAAGGGCGGTGCGCTCCATACAATGAAAGCAGCGTGTCGGCGGCAGGCGTTGCTTGCCGCGAACGAGGAGAGCAGCGATGAGCAGAAACGGTCTCGGCCTGCCGGGTCGGCCAGGCCCGGCATCCGCAACAGGCGCGCGGCCAGGATCCTGGCTGATGCACCGGTTCGACCGCTTTGCCGGTGCGGCCACGCGCTACGCCGGCTCGGCAGCGGCCTTTGTCATCTCGGTGGTCGTGGTGCTTGCGTGGGCGCTCACGGGTCCCATGTTCGACTACTCGGAAACATGGCAGCTGGTGATCAATACCGGCACCACGATCGTCACCTTCCTCATGGTCTTCCTGATCCAGCAAAGCCAGAACAAGGACGCCATTGCGGTACACCTGAAGCTCAACGAGCTGCTGGCCTCGCATCGCGAAGCGAGCAATATGCTGGTATCGATCGAAGATCTCGACGAGGAGGAGCTGCGCCAGCTCGTCGCCTTCTATCGCCACCTGGCGGCGCTCGCCGACAAGGAAGGCGGACTGAAAACTAGCCACTCCCTGGACGAGGCGCGCCTCAACCAGGCGGCGAAGCGAGAGGCACGGGTAAGCCGTCGCTCGGCTGCGATGGCTGCCGGGCCGCAGCCGGCAGGCTCCCCGGAACCCGGCACGTCTCGCCAGGAAGCGTGATATGCCGGCGGATCGCGGCAAGGCCAGGCAGGTGATGGTGTATGGCTGCGCCGACTACGGGCAGCCCGACAGCCACCAGGCCGTGACGCTGGAGCGCATCGGCAGGAAGGTGGCGCAGCTCGCCGGCTACGGCTTCGGCGGTGCCTACGAGGCCTGCGCCAGCACGCCCGAGGCAGCTTTGTACCTTGTGCCCCTGGACACGCTGGTCGGTGTCGCGCAGGCACGTGCGCTGGGCGTCCACGGGGTCGAAGACCTGTATGGCGGTGTGGTGCCGTTTGCCTTCGTTGCGACCAAGGCGATCACGCACGGGCTGGTCGCGCCCGATGCGGCGGCCCCGCAAGGCTGGTATCCGGGCTTCGAGCGGCGGGCCCGTGCGGCGGTGCTGCCAGGCTTTACCGCGTTCTCGCTCGAAGATGCCCGTCAGGCGGGCATGCGCTTGCTGGCCGGGGGCGTTGTCCGCCTGAAGGATCCGTGCGGCATCGGTGGACTCGGCCAACAGACGGTCGACAGCGAAGCGGCCCTCGACGCGGCGCTGGCAGCCATGTCGGCGGCCAGCATCGAGGCCAATGGCCTCGTGCTCGAACGCGACCTGGCTTCGCCGCGAACCTATAGCGTCGGGCAGGTGCTGCTGGACGGCTTGCTGGCCAGCTATTGCGGCATCCAGGATCTCACCGCAAACAACAGCGGCGAGCAGGTCTATGGCGGGTCGACACTGACGGTGGTGCGCGGCGGCTTCGACGCGCTGCTCGCGCAGCCGTTCGCGCCATGCGCGCTGTCCGCGGTGCGTGCGGCAACGGCCTATCACGACGCCGCGCTCGACGGTTATCCGGACATGGTGCTGTCGCGCTGCAACTACGACGTGGCCTTCGGCGTGCCGTCAGGCGACGCCGGTGCCAGGGAGCTTGGCGGCGTACTCGAACAGTCCTGGCGCGTCGGCGGTGCGACCGGCGCCGAACTGGCTGCGCTGCAGGCCTTGCATGCCGATCCGCGCCGCCACCGCGTGGTGGCCGCGACGCGTGAAGTCTATGGCGAAGGCGTGTCGGTCCCCGACGGCGCCGAAGTGTATTTCCAGGGCGAGGACCGCGACATGGGCCCGCTGACCAAGTATGCATTCCTGGAGTCGGATGACCATGGCAACCCATGAAGACGTGATCGAGATCCAGAGCGAAGGCGGCAGCATTGCCGGCACGCTGATCGCGCCGGCCACCAAGCTGCCCGGCGTGCTGTTCGTGCATGGCTGGGGCGGCAGCCAGGAGCAGTACCTGGCTCGTGCGCGCAAAGTGGCGGGCCTTGGCTGCGTGTGCCTGACCTTCGACCTGACCGGCCATGCCGGCACCCGTGCGCAATACGAGACCGTCAGCCGCATGCGTAACCTGGCCGACCTCGTGGCCGCCTACGATGTGCTCGTGCGTCATCCGGAAGTCGACCGCAACGCCATTGCCGTGGTCGGCAGCAGCTACGGCGGCTACCTGGCGGCAGTGCTGACGACGCTGCGCCCGGTGCGCTGGATGGCGCTGCGCGCCCCGGCGCTGTATATGGACGAGGGTTGGGAGCTGCCCAAGCGCCAGCTTCACCGCGACCAGGACCTGGCGACCTACCGGCGCTCGGTGGTGCCGCCCGACGCCAATCGCGCGCTGCGGGCCTGCACCGGATTCGAGGGCGACGTGCTCATCATCGAATCGGAAAGCGACCAGATCGTTCCGCATGCCGCCGTCACAAGCTACGTGGACGCCTGCGTGCACGCCAATTCCATGACCTACCGCGTGATCAAGGGCGCCGATCACGGCCTGGCCGACGAAGAGCACCAGCGTGCCTATTCCAGCCTGCTGGTGAACTGGCTGCGCGAGATGGTCACCGGGGCGCGCGCGGGGCCGGTTGCGGCGCAGCAGCGGCCTGCAGCCGCGAATGCGCCATCCGCTGACGGCGAACCGCTCGCCCAGGAGGGATCCGGCACGGCCCCCTAGCGCAAGAACGCCCGCCCGCAGAGCGGGACGGGCGTTCGATGGCGTATCCGGATGGACGGGCAGGCGCTCAGCGACCGGATACGTGCTTGGGTTTGCCCTTGGTCCCGGTCGACGCCATCTTCTCGAGTTCCTTGGTGCTCATGGACTTGGCCATTGACCTGGACGCTCCCTTAAGCGCGCCGGCTTTCTTCTCGCCGCGCTTGGCGGCGAGCGCCGCACCTGCGGCCTGCTGCTGTGCTTTGGATTTCGCTGGCATGTTTATCTCCTGCTTCACTGAGGCACTGCGTCCGGCCACCGAACGGTGGCCGGACGGCAACGCGTTCATGGACGGGGGAACGGGGCTGCCTGTCTATATGCGGCCCAGGACCACCAACAGCAGCACGATGAGGACGATCAGTCCCAGTCCACCGCTTGGCCAGTAGCCCCATTCGGCGCTATACGGCCACGCCGGCAAGGCGCCGACCAGCAACAGGACGAGGAGGATTAGAAGAATGGTGCCGATTCCCATATCGCGCTCCAGGTTTTGGCCGATAGGCCACGCTTGTCATCTGGGCTTGTCGCTGTCGGGCACCCTTTGCTGAATCGGAGCCGTGGACAGGCTTCGCCACGTAATTTCAGCGTAGGCGAGGGGCCAGCCGCATCCTTCCGGAACGCGGCTGAAAACGGTGTAGGAATCGGATGACGCCCCGGCGCCGGGGTGGCTAGCCCGCCTCGTTCAGGCCGTGTTCCACCGCGTAGACCGCCACCTGCACGCGGCTGGCGAGATTGAGCTTCTTGAGGATGTTCTGCACGTGGATCTTCACGGTGCTCTCGGCCACGCCCAGGTCGCGGGCGATCTCCTTGTTGCTCTCGCCGCGTGCCAGTCCCTGCACGATCTCGCGCTCGCGCGCAGTCAGCCGCGCCGTGTCGTCCTGCCGCACGGGCGCCGGAGCCGGTGCGCGGAATTGCTGCACGAGCTTGGCGGTCATGGCTTCCGAGATCACCGGCTCGCCGGCGGCGGCATGGCGGATCGCGCTGGTCAGGGCCTCGGTCTCGATGTTCTTCAGCAGGTAGCCGCGCGCGCCGCTGCGCAGCGCGGTGGCCAGTTCCTCGGCCTCTTCGGAGACGGTGAGCACGATGACGGCGGAGTCGGGCAGGTCTTCGACCAGGAGCTGCAGCGCTTCCAGCCCTGACAGGCCGGGCATGTTCAGGTCGAGCAGGATGACGTCGGGGCGATGCTGCTTGGCGCGCTTGATGCCCTCCACCCCGTCGGCCGCTTCATCGACGATCTCGAAGTCGGCCTGCCGCTGCAGCAGCGCGCGGATGCCCGAGCGGAACAGCGTGTGGTCGTCGATCAGCAAGATGCGGATGGTCATGGCAAGGACTCCTGGGTTGGGCGCGGCAACGCTTGCCCCGCAGTGGAATGGCGTTCCGCGCGGGCGGCCTGGCCGCCGCGCGGCAGCACCAGCTCGATGCGCGTGCCCTGCGCGGGGCGGGCCTCGATGGCAAGCCGCGCGCCGAGGCGCGCCGCGCGTTCGCGCATGATGTTCAGGCCAACATGCACGTCGCTGTCGTGCCCGAGTTCGGCCGGATCAAAGCTTTCGCCATCGTCCTCGACCACGAGGTGGAAATCGTGCCCGTAGCTCAGCGACACGGTGACGTGCGCGGCCATGGCGTGCTTGCGCACGTTGGACAGCGCCTCCTGCAGGATGAACAGCACCTGCAGTTGCTGCTCGGGTTGCAGCGGCAGGTGGTTGCCATGGTCGTCGATGACCAGCGTGGCTTCGGTGCGGCACTGGCGGCGGAAGCGCTCCACCGTTTCCTCGACGGCGGGGCGCAGCTCGCCGGGCGTGAGCCGCGAGCGGAAGTTGTTCAGCAGTTCGCGCACGTCCTGGTAGCTCTCTTCGACGCCATGGCGAAGCATCGGCACGAGCTCGCGCGTCTCCGCCAGATCGTCGCGTGCCACCGCATCGCCGAGCAGCTGCACCTGCAGGTTCAGGAAATTGAGGCCCTGCGCAATGCTGTCGTGCAGGCCCTGCGCGACCAGGTTGCGCTCTTCCACCACGGCAAGCTGGCGCGCGCTCGCGGACAGGCGCAGGTGTTCCAGCGCCGTGCCCAGATGCTGGGCGAGGGTTTCGAGCAGCTGACGATCCGAAGCGGGCAGCTCGCGCGGTGCGCGGAAGTGCAGCGCAAAGGTGCCGATGGCGCCGCGCTGGCTCTCGATGCGGAATGCCGCCATGGCGCTGAAACCTTCGCGCGTGCAGGGCGAGGGCTGCGGCAGCAGCGGGCGGCGCGTGGTCTTGCGCAGGTCGGCAATGGCGACCACGCCTTCGTGCGTGGCATCGCCGCAATGGCAGGCGTCGACCGCCATGCAGTTGCCGGCCTCGGCCAGCGCCGCGGGCAGGCCCGCGGAGGCAAGCAGGTGGAGCTTGCCGTGCTGTGCGTCCATGACCCGCACGGAGCCGCCATCGGCATCGAACTGGCGCATCACGCGCTGCAGGAAGCCGCGCGCCATGGCTTCGGCATCGCGCGCCTGGTTGAGGAAGGCCGCCATGTCGTAGAGCGTTTCAAGATCGCGGTTCTGGCGCTCCAGTTCGGCGGTCTTGCTGGCCACGCGCGAAGCCAGGTCCTGGTACAGGTCCTGCAGCTCGTCGGCCATGCGGTTGAAGCCCGCGTTCAGGGTGCCGAACTCGTCGCGCGTTTCGACGGGCAGGCGCAGCGTGAACTCGCGCGCGGCCATGCGGCGCAGGCCGTCCTGCAGGCGCAGCACCGGCAGGATGATCCACAGGTAGAGCAGGTAGATGACCGCCACCGTGCCCACGCATGCAATGGCCGCCAGCCCGGCCTGCGACAGCCGCAGCAGGTCGGTCTTGCGCGCGCTGTCGTGCTCGATCAGCATGACCAGGCGGTCGGCCTGGGCGACGAACCCCGGCAGCGCCTTCACGTAGGCGGGTCCGTCACCCGCGCGCGCCAGCGGCCGCAGGCCCCGCTGCCAGTCATGCACGACGCGGTCGAGCTGCGCATGGATGGCTGGCTCGTCCGGCAGGAACAAGGGCCGCACCGGGTTGCCCTTGCGCAGCTGGGCCAGCGTGGCGTCGAGCGCCTGGATCTGCGCGGCCCGCTCACTTGGCTGGCCGACGTCGGCGAGACCGAGCTCGATCGCCACGCGGTTGGCGCGCATGCGCAGGCTGCCGGCGTCATTGATGGCGGCGCCCGCGCCTTCGAGCTTCCACGACAGCCAGAGCGTGCCGGCGATCATGGTGAGCACCACCAGCAGCGAAGCCAGTGACAGAAGGATGATGCGCGTGGACAGGCGGTAGCGCGGCGGTGTCAGGCCGGCGGCATCGGGAAACGGGCTGCTGTCCGCGACGGGCGCAGTGTCGGTGTCGGAATTGGACATGGGAAAGACATGGGAACAAGGTCTGGGGACTGGGGGCGGTCAACCTTAATGGAAGATTGTCCGCGCGCGCGGGGCGAGTCAGCATGCGCCAGATCAAGAAAACGTCATTCCTTGACATGATTTTGTGCTGCATGGTGCGCTTCCGACGGAGGCACGGTGCTTGTGCGACTCCACCCGGTTTCGGCTTGAGTAAATATCACGACGTGATGTAATAAAAACACGCGTGCCTCTCCTGCGCCATATAGACCCTGAAGGCTCCGGGTCATGTCCGCGAATCTTGCGCGGACTTATTCGCGATCAAGTCCATACGGCAATGGGGGTCCTAGCATCCCTTCGACTGACCCCGGAGAACCGCCATGTCCAGCGCCATTGAGACCCTGGTGCGCCAGCACCGCGATTGCGATCAAGCCCTTGAAGGCCTCGAAGCGAGTCTTCGCCAGCCGGACTGGGATGCGGCGACGGGAGCGTTCGCGCGCCTCGAAGCCGCGCTGCAGGGGAATTTCACGGCCGAGGAGGAGCGCCTGTTCCCCGCCTTCGAGCAGGTGGCCGGCTCCGCCGGTGGTCCTACCGCGGTGATGCGCCACGAGCATGGCGACGTGCGCGCGCTGCTCGATAACGCGCGCGAATGGCTGCAGCTGCGCGACGCCAACGCGCTGGCCGCGGAACTCGACACACTCTCCGTGCTGCTGCAGCAGCACAACCTCAAGGAAGAGAAGGTGCTGTTCCCGATGTGCCGCGCGCACGTGCCCGGCCTTGACGCCTTGCTGGCGAACGTCGGCTGACAGTCTTCAAAAAGGGAACGCCACCTTGAAAGCCGCCAGCCTCGACTACGAACGCGCGCCGCGTCCCGGCGTGGTGTTCGGTTGCGTGATGCCGGCGCCCTGGCTGGGGGCCGCCGCGGGCTTGCTGCTCGCGCTTGGCCCCGTGGCCGGCCTGCCCGACAGGTTCGCGCCGCTGGCGCTTGCGGCCGTGCATGTGCTGGCGCTCGGCATGCTGCTGCCGGTCATGCTCGGCGCCTTGTTCCAGATGATGCCGGTGGTGGCTGGCGTGGCGGTGCCGGGCTCGGGCGGCCTCGCACCGCTGGTGGCGCTGGCAGGCGGCACGACGGCCGGTGCGCTGGCCGCGGGCTTTCTCGGTGGCGGCCCCGCACCGTTCCGCGTTGCCGCGGCGACCGGCGGCCTGCTCTTGCCGCTCGCGGGGGGCTTGCTGCTGCTGGCTGGGCGGCGGGTCGCCGCGGTGGATGCCACCACGCGCACGCTGGCCGGTATCGGCATGCCGCTGGCGGTGACCGGACTGCTCGGCGCAGCCCTGGCGGGCTGGTTCGGCGGGCTGTGGGTGGTGCCGCCGTCGCAGTGGCTGGCGCTGCATGTGACCTGGGGCCTGGGCGGGTGGCTGGCCGCACTGGTGACCGGGGTGGCGACCACGGTGCTGCCGATGTTCTGGCAGGCGCCGCGCCAGCCGCGCTGGCTGGAGCGCTGGCTGCCGCTCGGGCACTGGTTGCCCCTGCTGGCATTCAGCGTGCTGGTGGTGGCGCGGCCAGATGGCGCGCTCGCACGCTGGGGCCTCTTGCCGTGGCTGCTGTTTGCGGCGCTGGTGGCCGGAATCGGACTGCGGGCCACGCTGCGCGCGCGGCGCCGCCATGATCCGGTCTGGATGCTGTGGCCGGTTGCCGCGGCGAGCATGCTGGCCGCGGCGCTGTTCGCGGCGGTCCTGCCGCTGGCACCGGAGCCGTGGCACGCGGTGCTGTCATGGTGGACCGGCACGCTGGCGCTGGTCGGCGGCGGCGTGGTGCCCGTGACCGCCATGCTCGGCAAGATCGTTCCTTTCCTGGTATGGCTGCACCTGCGCCGGCTGCTGCCGCCGCGCGCGCGCGTGCCGGCCATGCAGGCCATCATCACGCCGTCTGCCCAGCGGCGACAGGCCTGGCTGCTGCTGGCTGCCTTCGCGATGCTGCTGGCATTGCCGCTTGCGCCGGCATGGCTGGCGCGCGCCGGCGGCGTGGCGTTTGCGCTCGCCAATGGCTGGCTCGGGCTGCAGTTGCTGAAGGCAATGCGATGCATGCGCGCCATGCGTGCGCGCGGCGGGCTGCCGCCGCGCAAGCCGCTTGCGCAAGGAGTTCACCATGGCTGAGATCGAGATGCTCGACAGCTTGCCGCTGTTCCGCGGCGTCGATGCCCGCGTGCTGGACGCGATCGCCGGCGCGGCCACGCAGCGGCGCCTGCACAAGGGCGAGTTCCTGTTTCGCCGCGGCGAACCGTGCCGCGGACTGTTCATCGTGATGGACGGGCTGGTAAAGCTTTCGCTGCCCGCTGCGGCCGGCGGCGCCAAAGGCGCGGAGCGGGCCATCGAAGTCTTTGGCCCCCGTGCGGCCTTTGGCGAGGATGTGCTGTTCATGGACGCGCCGCAGCCCGCCGACTGCCAGGCGATGACGCGCACTACCGTGCTCTGCATCGGGAGCGCCGTGCTTTGGGACGCGGTGTCGCGCGACCCGTTGCTGTCGGCGCGCCTGCTGCGCAACCTGTCCAGCCGCCTGCATGCGCTGATGCGCGATATCGAGGCCACGAGCCTGCACAACGCCTTGCAGCGCGTGGCCGGATTCCTGTGCGATGAGGCGCGCGCGGGACGGCGCACATGGCTGGCCTGCACGCAGCGCGTGATGGCCTCCAAGCTCGGCATCACGCCTGAAACCTTGTCGCGCGTGGTCAGCCGCTTCTGCGCCGAGAAACTGGTGCGGCTCGAGCGCGGCAAGATCTTCCTGCTCGATACCGATGGGCTGGGGCGCCTGGCTGACGATGCGTCACGCGCGGACGCCCCGGCCGCCGCTCATGCGGCGACGGTGGCCGCGGTGGCGACGATGGCCGGTGCGGCCATCGCGGCAGGCTTTTCGCCGGTGAGCAGGTAGTGGAGCAGGTCCGCCACCGGGCGGATCGCTTCGCCGAATGGCAGCGTGCCCTTGCCGCGGAAGAACAGCCCGCGCTCCACGTCGCCGCGCACGGCCTGCGCCAGCTTCAGGTCGATGCAGAACTGGCCGATGCGTGACACGCCGTCGCGCAGGCCGCAGGCGTGCAGGCAGTCAAAGCCTTCCAGGCAGTCGCGGGGCTTGGCACGGCGCTGCAGGCGGCTTTCGCTCGACAGGTAGCGCGACAGCCACGGCGTGAGCACGGCGCGCGCCGGCAGGCCCGCCACGCTGGTGAACTCGCGCAGGTCCTCCGGGCGGGCGGTGGCCAGTACCTGCTTAAAGGCCGGATGCGCGTCGCATTCCTCCGTGACGGCAAAGGCGGTGCCGAGCTGCACCGCGGCAGCGCCTTCGCCGAGCCAGTGGCGCACCTTGGCATGGCTGTTGATGCCGCCCGCCAGGATCAGCGGAATGCTGTCCCACGCGAGCCCGAGCGTCTGGAACAGCTCGCGGCATTCGGTCAGCACGCGCGCAAACGAAAAGCGCTCCTCGCCAAGGTCCTGGATGGCGGGCGCGCCCAGATGCCCGCCCGCATGGGCCGGGTGTTCGACCACGATGGCGTCGGGCAGCCGCCCCTTCTTCATCCACTTGCGCAGCACCAGGCCGATGCCGCGTGCTTCCGACAGGATCGGGATCAGCGCGACTTTCGGGTGGTTCGCGGTCAGTTCCGGCAGATCCAGCGGGAGGCCCGCGCCCATGACGATGGCATCGGCGCCGCTTTCGCAGGCCTGGCGCACCAGCTGCGCGTGCGAGCCGACGGCCTTCATCACGTTGACGGCGACCAGGCCGCGTCCGCCGGACAACGCGCGCGCGCCCTGGATCTCGCGATCAAGCGCCACGAGGTTGATGGCCTCGATGCGTGCCTTGTCGCGCGTGCCGCGCGTCTGCGCGAGCAGGTCGGGATGATGGTGGCGCAGGTCGATGCTGGCAATGGTGCCCACGCCGTTGTGCGCGGCCACGGTACCCGCCAGGCGGTGCGCGGAAATGCCGATGCCCATGCCGCCCTGGACGATCGGCAGCAGCCGGCGCCCGGCCAGTTTCAGCCAGTGTTCTGTCATGATGGTCTCGCTTGTTGGGAACTGCGTGCGGCCCGCGATATCGGGCCGCGCACGAACGGCCAAGCGTGGCACAGCGTCCGGCGCTGGCGTTTGCCGCAGGTCAATGGGGCGCCACCGCCTGCACCAATGGCGTAGGCCGACCGGTCTATGCAGCAAGGCGTTGCGGCGCGGTTTGCGCATGGTCAAGTCCACACGTCAAGTGGCTCGCTAGCATCTGCGCTGGCCGAATTCCCGCGCCGCGCAAGCGGCGCCTCCGACATGACAACCTCATCTTCCGTACGGGCGCGCCCACCGCAACTGGTCGCGCCCGCCGGTTCGCTGACAGCGCTGCGCGCGGCGCTGGAGCATGGCGCCGATGCCGTCTACCTGGGCCTGCGCGACGCCACCAATGCCCGCAACTTCGGCGGGCTCAATTTCACCGAGGCCGATATTCGCACCGGCGTGGCCGAAGCGCATGCGCGCCACGCGGAGGTGCTGTTCGCCATCAACACCTTCCCGCAGATGGGGGAGGTGGCCAGGTGGCACCGTGCCGTCGATGCGGCCGCGGACCTCGGCGCCGACGCGGTCATCATGGCCGACGCGGGGTTGATGGCCTACGCGAGCCAGCGGCACCCGCAACTGCGGCTGCACTTGTCGGTGCAGGGTTCCACCACGCATGCCGATGCCATCGAGCTGATGCGCGAGCGCTTCAATATCAGGCGCGTGGTGCTGCCGCGCGTGCTCTCGCTCGCGCAGATCGGCAAGCTGGCGCGGCAGACCAGCGTGGAGCTGGAAGTGTTCGGCTTCGGCAGCCTGTGCGTCATGGCGGAGGGCCGCTGCCTGCTGTCCTCCTATGCCACGGGGGATTCCCCCAATAACAAGGGCGTCTGCTCGCCCGCGCACGCGGTGCGCTGGACCGAGCAGGACGGCACCATGCATGCTCGCCTGTCGGGCATCCTCATCGACAGCTACGCGCCCGGCGAGCCTGCCGGATATCCCACGCTGTGCAAGGGGCGCTTCGAGGTCGAGGGCGAGCGCGGCTACGTGCTGGAAGAGCCCACCAGCCTCAACGCGCTGTCACTGCTGCCGGCGCTGCTCGATATCGGCATCGCCGCGATCAAGATCGAAGGCCGCCAGCGCAGCCCGCGCTATGTGGCGGACGTGGTGGGCGTGCTGCGCGCCGCGATCGACGCCGCCTGCGCCGAGCCCGCGCGTTTTACGCCGCGCCAGGAATGGCAGGGCACGCTCGGCCGCCATGCCGAAGGCGACCAGGTGACACAGGGCGCCTACGACCGGCCGTGGCGATGAGCGCGGCAATTCCAACCACGGAGCCATTCATGCGGGAAACCTCCACACGCGGCGCGGCCAGGTTCGGCATTGCGCTGGGACCGTTGCTGTACTACTGGCCGCGCACGGCGGTGATGCAGTTCTATGCCGACGTCGCCGGATCGGCCGTCGATCGCGTCTACCTTGGCGAGACCGTATGCACGCGCCGCCACGAACTGCGCCATGCGCACTGGCTCGAGATCGCGCAGATGCTGCGCGAAGCCGGCAAGGAAGTGGTGCTGTCCACGCCGGTGCTGATCGAGTCCGACACCGATATCGCCTGCATGCGCCGCGTCTGCGAACAGGACGACTACCTGGTCGAGGCCAACGATGTCGGCGCGGTGCGTTGCATGGGCGGGCGCCCGTTCATCGGCGGCCCGCATCTGAACGTCTATCACGCGGACACGCTCGCGTGGCTGGCCAGCCTTGGCGCCCGGGGCTGCGTGGTGCCGGTCGAGATGGACGGCGCCACGCTGGCCGCGCTGTCGGCGGGGCGCTGCGCCGGCGTGGCACTGGAAGTGCTGGCCTGGGGCCGCATGCCGCTGGCGTTCTCGGCGCGCTGCTTCACTGCGCGCCACCATCGGCTGCGCAAGGATGCGTGCGAATTCCGTTGCCTCGACTATCCGGACGGCCTGGTTGCCGCCACGGGCGAGGGGCAGGCCTTTTTTACGCTCAACGGCATCCAGACCCAGTCGGCGACGTGCCTGGATCTGTGCGACCAGGCGCAGGCGATGGCGCACATGGGTGTCGACATGTTGCGTGTGAGCCCGCATTCGACGGGGACGATCGAGGCGGTGGCCGCGCTGGCGGCGATCCGCGCCGGCGAACGTGCGCCTGGGCCGAGCGGCGTGGTGCCGGCCGGCGCGCAACCATGCAACGGGTACTGGCATGGACGTCCCGGCATTGCGTGGGAGGACCGGCCATGAGCGCGCTGCAAGGACTGCTGGCCCGCGTGCATCGGCGCATGCCTGCCCGTGCGCGCGCCATGCCGCTGGTCTCGGCACTGGAGCTGGCGCGGCGCGCCGGGTGGCTGGAGCCGCCCGCCGCGCTGGACGGGCACACCTTCCTGCTGACCGTGGAGGATCTCGGCCTGGATGTGCCATTTCGTTGCGAGCAGGGGCGTTTCCGTACGACCGGCCGCGGCGCCGGTGAGCCCGAACTGACGTTGCGGGCCCGCGTGCCCGACTATCTACGCCTGCTGGCGGGGCAGTGCGACACCGACACGCTCTTCTTCCAGCGCAAGCTGGTGATCAGCGGTGATACCGCACTGGGGCTTGAAGTGAAGTACTGGCTGGACGCCGCGCCGAGGCCGCCATGGCTGGAACCGCTGGTATCGCGGCTCGCTGCCGGGCTGGGCGTGGCGGCGCCGGAGACGCGGCATCGTTGAGGCGGGCAGGCGGCTTGCGCACCGTCTTACCGGAGCCGCCTACTTGCACCCAAGCCGCTTAGCCAGCTTGTGCAGGTTGCTGGCGTCGATGCCGAGCTGGCGCGCGGCCTGGGCCCAGTTGCCGTGGTGCGCGCGCAGCGCCTGGTCGATGCAGTCGCGCTGGGTTTGCTCGACAGCGTCGCGCAGCGTGGCACCGGCAGGCAGTGCCACCGGGTGGCGCTCGGTCTCCGCGACATGCGCAACGGGCGCCGATGCATCGGACGGCGCCGCCAGGCTGTCCAGGTCGAGCAGGTCGGGCTCCAGCGTCACGATGTCATTGCGGTTGGCGCCGCGGCTCACGGAGCGCAGCGCCGCGCGGCTGACCACATGCTCGAGCTCGCGCACATTGCCGGGCCAGCGGTAGCGGCGCAGCGCGTCCTGCGCGGCCGGCGACAGGCGCAGGCTGCGCATGCCGAGCCGCGCGCGGTTCAGTTCCAGGAAGCGCCCCGCCAGCAGCAGTACATCGTTGCCACGCTCGCGCAGCGGGGGAATCGGGATTGGGTAGACCGACAGCCGGTGGTACAGGTCCGCGCGGAACGAGCCGTCGCGCACATGCTCGCGCAGGTTGCGGTTGGTGGCGGCGATCACGCGCACGTCGACGCGGCGCGGCTTGTCCGAGCCCAGGCGCTGGATCTCGCCGTTTTGCAGCGTGCGCAGCAGCTTGGCCTGGATCGCCAGCGGCAGCTCGCCCACTTCATCGAGGAACAGCGTGCCGCCGTCGGCGGCCTCGAAGCGGCCGGGCCGCTCGCCCGTGGCGCCCGAGAACGCGCCCTTGACGTGCCCGAACAGCTCGCTTTCCGCGAGCGATTCCGGCAGCGCGGCGCAGTTCACGTGGACCAGCGGGCGCTCGCGCCGGCGCGACAGGCGATGCAGCCGGTGCGCGAACAGCTCCTTGCCGACGCCGGTCTCGCCGAGCAGCAGCACCGGCAGCTCCGAATCGGCCACCACGTCCAGTTCATGCAGCAGCCCGGTGATGGCCTCGCTCTGGCCGACGATCTCGCTCTCGTCGGCTGGCAGCTCGTTGTCGGGGGTCTTGCCGCGCGATAGTTGCAGCGCGCGGATTTCAGCCTCCAGCCGCGTGGTGCGGATGGCGCTTTCGACCAGCAGCGTGAGCCCCTCGAGCGCGGCCTGCGCGGTATCGTCGAAGGTGCCTACCTGCAATGCATCGAGCGTCAGCACGCCCCAGACGCGGCCGTCCTGTTCCAGGCTGATGCCCATGCAGTCATGCACGGGCAGCGGCTCGCCCACGTGCTCGTCGATCAGGCCGTCATAGGGGTCGGGCAGCGCGCTGTCATGGTGGAAGCACGTGACGCCGCGCCGCGCCAGGATCGCGCCAAGCCGCGGGTGCAGGCCGACCGCAAAGCGGCGGCCAAGTGCATCGCGCACCAGCCCGTCCACGGCCACGGGCCGCAGGTGTTCTTCTTCGAGCCGCAGCAAGGCCACGGCGCCACAGCCGAAGTGCGCGCGCAGTGCGCTGACCAGCCGCTGCAGGCGCACCGCGTGCGGCAGGTCGGCGACCACATCCGCCAGCAGTTCCGTATAGATGTCCCGTTGGTTTAGGGTCATAAATACCTTTAAGGGTAGAAAACACCCACACATAGGATGGGTGAATTTTACCGTGATTTTTTTAACTAATTGATTTTCAAGAAATAAAAACTGGCACGATACTCGCGATAGTGATGTGCAAACCATTCGAGAAGGAGCACATCATGCGCTTGCAAGACCAGCCTCTGGGCCAGCTGGCCCGCCGTATTCCGGGTGCCACGGGCATCTTCCACGACTATGACCTCGACTTCTGCTGCGGAGGCAAGCAGACGCTGCGCGATGCCGCGGCCGCCAAGGGCCTGGATGCCGAAGCCATCGAAACCCGCCTGCAGACTTTGCAGCGCGACAGCGAACCGGTGCAGACCGACTGGGGCGCCGTGCCGCCGGCCTCGCTGATCGCCCATATCCTGACGCGCTTCCACGAGCGCCATCGCGAGCAACTACCCGAACTGATCCGCCTGGCCCGCCGTGTCGAGCATGTGCATGGAGACCGGCCGGATTGCCCTGTTGGCCTGGCCGATCATCTCGTGGTCATGCGCGACGAACTGGAAGCGCATATGCAGAAGGAAGAGCAGGTGCTGTTCCCGATGCTGGCACGCGGGCTGCAGGCCGCCGCGACGGCGCCGATTACGGTGATGCGCATGGAGCATGACGACCACGGCGAAGCCCTGCAGCGCCTGGCCACGCTGACCAACGACATCACGCTGCCGCGCGCGGCGTGCAACACCTGGCGGGCGCTGTACCTCGGCCTGCGCACGCTGCGCGAAGACCTGATGGAACACATCCACCTGGAAAACAACATCTTGTTCGAGCCGGCCACCGCGCAGGCCGCGAACGACTGAGCCAACGCCAACACATTCCCATTAAAGCGAGCCTTATCATGGGTCCCTATCGCAGACTCTGGTTTCTGCTGATCGCCGTGCTGGCGGTCACGTTCTCCCTGCTCGGCTACTACGGTGTCGAGGTTTACCGGCAAGCGCCGCCGACGCCTGCCAAGGTGGTGGTCAGCGACGGCCGCACGCTCTTCACCGGCGAGGACATCCTCGACGGCCAGACCGCGTGGCAATCGGTCGGCGGCATGCAGCTTGGCTCCATCTGGGGCCACGGCGCCTACCAGGCGCCGGACTGGACCGCCGACTGGCTGCACCGCGAGCTGACCGCGTGGCTGGACCTGGCTGCGCAGCAGCAGTACGGCCGGCCGTATGCGAAGCTCGACGGCGCGGCACAAGCCGGGCTGCGCGAGCAATTGCGCGCCGAGTACCGCGGCAACCATGCCGATCCGCAGACCGGCGTGCTGACCGTGTCGCCGCGCCGTGCGCAGGCCATGGCACAGACCGCGGACTACTACGATCGCCTGTTCTCGGACTCGGCCGACCTGCACACGAGCCGCGAGCATTTCGCGATGAAGGAGAACACGCTGCCCAGCGCCGAACGCCGCGCGCAGCTCACGCGTTTCTTCTTCTGGACGGCATGGGCCGCGTCCACTGCGCGTCCAGGGCACGAAGCCACCTATACCAACAACTGGCCGCATGAGCCGCTGATCGGCAACCAGCCGACCAGCGAAAACGTGGTGTGGTCGGTCGTCAGCGTGGTGGTGCTGCTCGCCGGCGTCGGCCTGCTGGTGTGGGCCTGGGCGTTCCTGCGCGGGCAGGAAGAGGACCTGCCGCATGCCCCGACGCGTGATCCGCTGCTGGCCGTGGCGCTTACGCCGTCGCAACGCGCGCTCGGCAAGTACCTGTTCCTGGTGGTTGCGCTGTTTGTGTTCCAGGTGTTTCTGGGCGGCTTCACCGCGCACTACACGGTGGAAGGGCAGAAGTTCTACGGTATCGATGTCTCGCAATGGTTCCCGTATTCGCTGGTGCGCACCTGGCACATTCAGAGCGCGCTGTTCTGGATCGCCACGGGCTTCCTGGCAGCGGGCCTGTTCCTGGCACCGCTGATCAACGGCGGCAAGGACCCGAAGTTCCAGCGCCTGGGCGTGGACATCCTGTTCTGGGCGCTGGTGATCGTGGTGGTCGGCTCGTTCACGGGCAACTACCTGGCCATCGCGCAGATCCTGCCGCCGAACCTGAACTTCTGGCTGGGCCACCAGGGCTATGAGTACGTGGACCTGGGCCGCCTGTGGCAGATCGGCAAGTTCGCGGGCATCGTGATCTGGCTCGTGCTGATGATGCGCGGTATCTGGCCGGCGCTGCGTTCGCGCGGCGGCGACAAGAACCTGCTGGCGCTGCTCACGTCGTCCGTGGTTGCCATCGGCCTGTTCTACGGCGCGGGCCTGGCCTACGGCGAGCGCACCAGCCTGACGGTGATGGAATACTGGCGCTGGTGGGTCGTCCACCTGTGGGTGGAGGGCTTCTTCGAAGTGTTCGCCACCACGGCCCTGGCCTTTGTGTTCTGCACGCTTGGTCTCGTGTCGCGCCCGATGGCGACGGCCGCGAGCCTGGCATCGGCATCGCTGTTCATGCTCGGCGGCATTCCGGGCACGTTCCACCACCTGTACTTTGCTGGCACCACCACGCCGGTGATGGCGGTCGGTGCCGCGTTCAGCGCGCTGGAAGTGGTGCCGCTGATCGTGCTGGGTCATGAAGCGTGGGACAACTGGCGCCTGAAGGACCGCGCGCCGTGGATGGCCGACCTGAAGTGGCCGCTGATGTGCTTCGTCGCGGTGGCGTTCTGGAACATGCTTGGCGCCGGCGTCTTCGGCTTCATGATCAACCCGCCGATCTCGCTGTACTACATCCAGGGCCAGAACACTACGCCAGTGCATGCGCACGCCGCGCTGTTCGGGGTGTATGGTTTCCTCGCGCTCGGCTTCACGCTGCTGGTGCTGCGCTACGTGCGTCCGGCCTGCCGCCTGAGCCCGTCCCTGATGAAGACCGCGTTCTGGGGCCTGAACGCCGGCCTCGTGCTGATGATCAGCACCAGCCTGCTGCCGATCGGCATCATCCAGTTCCTGGCCAGCGTGGAATACGGTACCTGGTACTCGCGCAGCGAAGCGTTCATGCAGCAACCGATCCTGCAGACCCTGCGCTGGGTGCGCACGTTTGGCGACGTGGTGTTTATCGTCGGTGCCGTGTCGTTCGCGCTGCAGGTGGTGCTTGGGCTGGCTAATCGCACGGTCGCGGCGGATGCGCAGCCGGTGGGGCTGGAGCCGGCACGGCGGTGAAATCGATGGCTCCCCTGTTCCGCGTCGCGGCCCTGTGGCAGGCGAACGGAGCAGGGGATGCCGCATGTACCTGTACGCCTAAACAACGTACCTCAGGTCCTTCTGAGCGCTTGCACTGGATAACGCAAATTTCCCCACCAGTGAACTCGGATTTCTCCAAGTCCGATTGCAGAAAGCGCTCGCCATGCTTGCGAATCACGCAGTTCAGCGCTGGCAATGTCCCTCACATGCTTCTACACGGATTGATGCGCCCGATCAAATCGGGCGTAGTGATTGCTGCGCAGGATAGGCCGTCATCGTCCGGTTACGACGGTGACTGTTCAGCCTGGCACGAAGCGCCAGGCGTAACGGCACAGCAAAAGCGGAGGGAACAAAAATGGCGGAAGGTTTTGACGATCCCAGGTCAACCGGCGCCCGCGCGCCCGATGGGCTGATCACCGGGCAACAGGCATACCATCTTGAAGTGCCCGGCACGGCCAGCGCCGCGGCGTTGTCGGTGGTGTCCTTCGAGGCGGTGGAGCGGCTGGGCGAGCCCTACACCGTCACCATCCAGCTCACGCACCCGCTGGCGCTCGACCGGGCCGACTACCTCAACCGCGACGCCACATTCCTGATCGATCCCGCAGACGGCAGCGAGCCGCGCAAGTTCGCCGGCTGCATCACGCACTTCAGCGAAACCTGCCAGACGCGTGACTTTTACGGCTACGAGATTGTGGTCGAGCCGCTGGTCGCGCGGCTCAGGCTCACGCGCGCCAGCCGCATCTACCAGCAGCAGACCGCGCCGCAGATTATCGAGGCAATCCTGCGCCGCCATGATCTCAAGGGCCATCAGTTCATCTTCAGGACGCGACGCCAGTATCCGCAACACAAGTTGCGCATGCAGTACGGCGTCTCGGACTGGGACTATATCCGGCTGCTGATGGAGCAGGAGGGCCTGTACTGCTATTTCACCCCGGGCAAGTTCGGCGAGATGGTCGTGTTCGGCGACGACATCGACCACTACCTCTACCAGCCGGAACTGCGCGTGCCGTACCGCGAGACGGCGGGACTGGAGTCGGGCCAGGAGACGGTGTTCTCGATCAAGACCCATGCCAGGACGATCCCCGAATCGTTCCGGGTGGCGGACTTCAATCCCGACAAGGCGTGGGAGCGCCCCACCGGCGAGGCCAACGTCGCGCGCAAGGAAAAGACGACCTACGGCCAGTCCTATGTCTACGGCACGAACCACCTGGACTTCGACGACGCCAGGTGGGAGGCGCAACTGCGCCACGAGGCGGAGCTGGCCGGGCAACTGGTCTATGCGGGCGAGAGCAATGTGCTGGCGCTGTGTCCGGCGCGCATCCTGCGCATGGACCTCGCGCTGCCCGACGCGCCCAACGGGCAGGTTGTCACCGAAGTCATCCACACCGGCGCGCGCGATGCCGCGTACCGCAACCGCTACCGGGCCATCCCCTCGGAGCGGCGCTTCCGCCTGCCACTGGCCGAAGACAAGTGGCCGCGGATCGCCGGCACGCTGAGCGCCCGCGTCACCTCGCCGGGCCAGTACAAGTACGCTTACCTGACGCAGAACGGACACTACGTCGTCCGCTTCGATTTCGACTTTGACGCGTGGCCCAACGGCGGGGAAAGCGTCCCCCTGCGCCTGGCCAAGCCGTTCGCCGGGGCGTTGCAGACGGGCTTCCACTTTCCTCTCGTAGACGGCACCTACGTGGACGTGGCCTTCCGCGATGGCAACCCGAACAAGCCGTACATCGCCAGCGTGCAGCACAACAGCCAGCATCCGGACCCGATCACGAACCAGGACCGGTGGCTGTCGCGGAACGTGATCCGCACGCAGAGCAACAACAAGCTGCGCATGGAGGACTGGCAGGGACAGGAAAGCATCAAGCTGTCTACGGAATACGGCGGCAAGACGCAGCTCAATCTCGGCTACCTGGTGGATCACAGGAAGAAGAAACGGGGCGAAGGCTTCGAGCTGCGCACCGATCTCAAGGGCAGCGTGCGCGGCGGCGCGGGTCTGCTGTTATCGGCTGACAAGCAGGAGCGCGCCAATGGCCACCAGGTGGACATGGCCGCCGCCATGAACCAGTTCGAACTGGCGATGGCCCATGCACAAGGACTGGCAGAGGCCGCGCGGGTTGCCATGGCGGAAGTGGCTGACCTACGGGCGGAGAACCGGTGGCTCAAAGAGAGCGTCGGGGAACTGAAACAGGCGGCCATGGTGCTGTCGGCGCCGGCGGGTATTGCTGCCGCCACGCCCGAGCGCATTGCCCTGTCGGCGGGCAAGGATATCGGCATCAAGACCGCGGCATGGCTTCATGTCAGCGCCTTGCGCAATGTCGCCATCACGGCGGGCGAGGTGTTGTCGCTGTTCGCGCACAAACTCGGCATCAAGCTGTTGGCGGCCAAGGGCAAGGTACTGATTCAGGCCCAGTCCGATGCGATGGAGCTTGTGTCGGACAAGAACATGCAGTTGACCAGTGCCAGCGGCACGCTGACCGCCAATGCCCGGAACGGCGTCATCCTGAGCGGTGGCGGCAGCGCCTATGTGAAGGTGCAAGGCGACAACGTGGAGATCGGCGGCGCCGGCCATCTCATCCTGAAGATGATCGAGTTGCAGAAGTCGGGGCCGGGCTCGCTGTCATTGCCGCTACCCAGGTTCGGGCGGACAGACCTTTCACACGATGAGCGTTTCGTGCTGACCGATGCCATCAGTGGCGAACCGGCAGCCAACCGCGCCTACCGGATCAAGCTCGCTGATGGACAGATTGTCGAGGGTGTGACCAATGCCGATGGCGAGACCTCGCTGCTGGCCAGGGATATTGCGCAGGGTATGGAACTGCTGCGCGTGAAACTGGGGCTGTGAACATGAGTGAGAACAGCAATAGCGAACGTACAGAGGTGGATGCCGACAACGAGGCGACGGCCCCGCCGCGAGACTGGCGGAGAGAGGCGACGCGAGTGGTGCCGATGCAGCGGGACGTGAATGGCAATCCGTTCTGGGAGTCGTACCTGACCCCCACGAGCTTCTGCGTGCGGGCCGAAGCGCAAATTCCGCCGCACATGCCGGGGGTGGTCATCTTCGTGCATGGGGTCAACTCTGAAGGGGAGTGGTATGACACGGCTGAGGATGCGTTGTGTGCCGGTTTAAACGAGCGCCTTGGTCTCGAAGATACGGACTTCAAATTGAAGCCCAACAAATATGTCGACCGTGATCCCGATAAGAAGAAGATGCACGAGCGAAGGTATAACTCTGAGGAACCTGGCAATTCACCCGTCATCCGCTTCTACTGGGGCTACCGCGAGCCCGATGAGCATCAGGGCCGATACAAGGTGCCGCTGCGCAACCTTAAGGGGGTGGACTTCCAGAAGCGCACCGAGAATGATTCCGGGCCGTGGTTTTGGGGCGGCGGCGCGTTCCAAAACGGCACCAACAACCTACAGCAAATGTGGAGCCACAAGGGGTTCGATCGGACCATCCTGAGTATTGTGGATCTTCAGTTGCTGAACACCGAGCCTGAGCGCCAGTTGCAGAACGCCCCGCTGCGGGACTACTACCCGCATGCTGCCAAGCGGCTGGCGAACCTGATTGACAAGATTCGCAGCAGCTATCCGCATGACACGGTGACGATCATGTCGCACAGCCAGGGCACGATGATCGCCATGGCCGCGACGGCCTTGTGCGAGACGCGCGCCCCGGATGCGCTGTTCGTCATGAACTCGCCGTTCGCGCTGGATGACAAGCCGACGGACTTTGCCGCGTGCGGGAATAATCGGCCCACCGCTGAGGCGCGTGTCCGAACGTTCTGCAATATCGCCAACCGGATCAAGGGTGAGCGGCGGATGCTGGACGACCGGCTCAAGGGATTGCTTGCGGTCGGAAAAGGACCGGACGGCGAGCGGTGGCACCCGGATATCCAGATCACGCTAGAGATCAAGGAGCGCGACAACCATGGCCGCCTCTATGTCTATTTCAGCCCGCATGACCGCGTGATGGGATTGACTTCGCTGCAAAGCATCGGCTGGCAGGGTGTCAATGACACGCTGATTGATCTGCTCGGGGATACGGTCAAGCAGCGCATGCTGGCGCGCTTGACGCCGTGCGGGGACGTGCCCGGCCAGAAGCCGTACGGCACCCTCCCCGACATGAAGGGCGGCAGGCTCTACGACCCGGACCATCCCAAGGAGTTTTGGGACGGTAACCGGGGGCCGTTCTTCAACGCTGTCAAGCTGTGGGCCGTGCCGCACGCGAACCAGAAGGTGACCATCAACGCCGAACAGGTGCCGAAACCGTTGACGGCTGAAGAAACACGGCGTTTTGATGTATCCGTCACGGACCCACTAGTAAATGAGATGGGCGCTACTGACCCAGACACCGGCCAATACCTTGAACGGGATTATCCCTACTTTGAGTCGATCCAAGAACCCGAGCAATACCTGGACCGCGGCGCGGACATCTACAACGACGGTCGCCGGGTGAGAACGAAGGAAACTGTAGAAGAGGCCCGGAATCGGCTGAAACACCACAAGGCTGAACCCACCGACCACAGCACGCTCCCAATGAATAGAAAGTTCATGCAACGGGTGGCAGCTTATGACTTGCCCATAGGCTTCTGCGAGTCCTTCGATGACCGTGCGTTCTGGCGCGGTTTGATGATGGACGCGGACTGGACGCAATGCACGGATGCCTATTTCGAGAACGGCGTATTGCTCAAGCCGGACATGCCAACAGCCTATGTCGACAAAGAGATAGTCTCGGACGCTATCGAGCGGGCACAGGCCGAACGGGAAAAGCGGGAGAGACACTGATGCGCGCAAACATCCTGGGCGCTGTCGCCATGCTAATGATCGCCGGGTGTGCTGTAAAGAATGCGAATCCCCCGGAAATTGAGCGGAACTACGACGTGCCGCCGCAGGTGATCTACCAGATTGACGATCACCGCTTTTTCTCGCTGGAGAGTTATTCCGATTGTCATCATGGCACGACGTACTACAACGACACCCGCCAGGGCATTCGTACCAAACTGGGGTGGGCAAGCAAAGAGAACTATCGCGGACGTCTGATCAACGCTGATCCTACCGGACAGAACATCGTCATTCCGAATTCCACCCCTCCAAAATTTGCGTGCCCCGATAAGGGATGC
This sequence comes from Cupriavidus sp. 22TCCZM01-5, assembly GCF_057798915.1. Classification (NCBI taxonomy): domain Bacteria; kingdom Pseudomonadati; phylum Pseudomonadota; class Betaproteobacteria; order Burkholderiales; family Burkholderiaceae; genus Cupriavidus; species Cupriavidus sp. 22TCCZM01-5. The sequence goes on along the minus strand of NZ_JBYOJR010000030.1, from coordinate 22,192 downwards.
CGGGTCTCGTTTGCTTACTCCACAGACGGTGGGCGTACGTTCCAGGGGGAATGGTACATGCGCAATACACAGAGTCCCTATCAGGACTCTGCCAACTACATCATTGCTGCTACGGCAGACCGCATCTACATAGCGGAAAAGTGGGGATCGGATGATTACTACGTGGAGCAATATCCACTGATTCCGGGTATCGACCTGAGCAAGGAATTGCCACCGGGTATCAAGGGGGATCGATTTAGCGCATCCAAGCGCCCAGACTACCTCAAGGGAGTGCACACGCCATCAGGACAGGAATACCTATTCTGTGACGACTCCATCCGCCCAATGAATCTACCACCCAAAAGATGAAAGAACCTGCTCTGCTAAATGACGCCGCCAGCCAAATTTCGACAAAGAGACGGTCTCGGACGCCATCGCGCGGGCACAGGCCGAACGGGAAAAGCGGGAGAGACACTGATGCGCACAAACATCCTAGGCGCCGTCGCCATGCTAATGATCGCCGGGTGTGCCGTAAAGAATGCGAATCCGCCGGAGATTGAGCGGCGCTACGACGTGCCGCCGCAGGTGATCTATCGGATCGATGACCACCGCTTTGTCTCGCTGGAGAACTATGCGGACTGCCATCATGGCACCACGTACTACAACGACACGCGACAAGGCATTCGTACCGAACTGGGAGAAGACAGCATCGAGAATTATCAAGGGCGACTGATTAATGCCGATCCTTCCGGTCGCTACATTGTGATTCCTTCTTCATTCCCTCCCGAAGAATCCTGTCCCGACAAGGGATGCAATATCTCGTTCATTTACCCGACAGATGGCGGGCGCTCGTTCCTGGGCACTTATTACATGCGCAATACATGGAGGCCATATCGGGATTCGGCCAACTATATCGTTGCAGCCACCGAGGATCGCATCTACATCGCGAAGAAGTGGGGATCAGGGGACTACTCTGTTGAGCAGTATCCGCTCATTCCCGGTGTCGACCTGAGAAAGGAACTGCCGCCAGGAATCAAGGGCGACCGTTTTCGCGCCTCTGACCGTCCGGACTACCTCAAGGGCCTGCACACACCCTCAGGTCAGGAATACCTGTCCTGTGACGATTCCATCCGCCCCAACAATCTGCCACCCAATAAATGAAAGAACCTGCCCTGCTGGATAACCCCACCACCCACGGTGGCCGCGTCAAGACCGCCTCATCCACCTTCATCCTCGACGGACGCCGCGCGGCGCGCGTCGGCGACATCGTCTCCTGCCCCATCCACGGTGACAACCCGCTCACCGAGGGCGGTGAAGGCATGAGCGACGAGGGCCGCCCGCTGGTCGTCACGGGCTGCCGTTCGCAATGCGGCAGCGTCGTGCTGCCGCGATACTCGGGAGTCAAGATCAGATGACATCGCCGTGGTTCTGTCCCGTGCCGAGCAAGCGACCGGAAGTTGCCTGGCCCGGCATTTGGCCCTATCTCATCATCTATGTGGTGATTCAGGCGATCACCGCTCTGATCGTGATCGACGCATGGCCCAAGGGAAAGCCGGCTGGCACGTTCGACTTTTACATGACCTTGTTGTTTCCGGCCGCATACGCGTCTTTTGTCGTTCTCAGTTTGTTTTATTACTTCTCGTTTGAAAGGCCCGCCTGGAGAACCTACGCGTGGAACAACCTTTGCGAAGAGCGCGAATGCTATTGGCACAGGTGGGCGCAAAAGTGCGTGGCGGTGGTGGGAAGCGTGGTGCTTGCTGCGGAGGAAGACATCGCGGAGCGCATGCTCGGACTTGAGGGCAGTGCCCCGACCAATCCCGACAAGATATTGCCGCTGAAGCTGGCGGTGCCCGCGGGCACGAGCCAACTGGCCCACGTGCTGGGCCTGCTGCTCCAACCGCTGGTGCAAACAGTGAAGCCGTTGCAACGGGCAGGGAATCTCCGCGTCGTCCTGCAAACCGAACGGGAAGCCGACTTGGAGGAGTTGCAGCGCGTCATGCGCAAGCTGGAGTTGTCGCCGTCGAATCTGTTGTGGGACTCAGGCAAGGATCCGGCGTCTGTGCGTCACCTGTGGAAGGATGACAAGGCGCTATCGGGAAGTCTGCTTGTCCTGGCCTGTCAATTGCACGAAGGGAAAATGGAGCCGGATTGTTCGGAACTGGCGCTGGCATTGCTGGTGTGCCACCCGGATGTGCTGGGGCGAACGAAGCCGCAGGGCTACTGGTATCGTCCCATCTCGGCCGATGCCGATGAGCTTGACACCGCGCTGACAACGCTGTTGCGCGCCGGGCAGACGCCACCGAAGCGTCTCAAACACTTCTGGTTCAGTGGGTTAGACAAGCGGATGCGGCACGCGGTGACGACGGCGGCCAGTGATACTGAGTTGAACTTGGGGATACAAGATATCGACCGATGTCTCGGCAAAGCGGGGCACGTCAGTCAGTGGCTGCCAGCCGCACTGGCCGCGCAAATGCACCACCACGGACAAGGTGCGCAGTTGATCGCCACACCCGGCAACCCCGGCGCCACCCTGCATGTGGTGGCTCCGCAGGTGGCAGGTCCCGCCTACGCATCCGCGCCGCAAATTTTCGGCATGATGTGGGCCGTCACGCTGATCGCGCTCGCTGCGGGTGCGTTTATGCTGGACCTGTTCCAGGTCAAGGGGAACACCGATGACATGTTCATGGCATGGTGGGCCTATCCCTTGATTACCGTGGTGCTGATTGCACTGGGCGTGATCGCGGAAGGACTGAGCCTGGGCGGGATGTACCAGGATTTCTGGGAAAGGTATGGATGGTAATGCAGTCTGCGAAACCAATGTATGGCGATCGACGAGACAACGGTGCTGGCCGGCCGAGCCGGCCATCTGCCGCAATCAGAACGGCCGGTCCCCCATGATCGTCGCGCGCTCCATCCGGCGCGGCGCCGGCCAATAATCACTGACCGCATAGTGCTGCGTGGCGACGTTGTCCCAGATCGCCACGCTATTGGGCCGCCAGCGGAAGCGCACCTGGTACTCCGGAATCGCGGCCTGGCTGAGCAGGTAGTTCAGCAGCAGGCTTGCACCCGGCGTCTTGTCCTGTCCGAAGCGCACATTCTCCGGCGTGTGGTAGTTGATGAAGTGGGTCGAGAACGGCGTCACGTACAGGATTTTCTCGCCGGTTTCCGGATGGGTCCTGACGACAGGATGATCGACGAGCGGGTTCTTGCGTACCAGCTCCTCTCTCTCCTCCGTGGTCATGATCGCGCCAAACGAATGCTCGATGCCGTGCTTGGCACGCAGGTGCGCAATCTTCTGCTTGATCTCTTCGGGAAGGTGCTTGTACGCCTCAACCATATTCACCCAGATGGTGTCGCCACCGACGTCGGGGCACGAGATGCAGCGCAGCACCGCACCCTTGGGCGGGCTCGCGCGCCACGAGGCATCGCTGTGGTAGGTGTTCTCGAAGTGGTCGCGCTTTTCGCTCTTGTAGATCTCGATCAGTCCCGGATAGCCCGGCACCGTATTGTTGACGGGGTGGTCTTCCAGGTCACCGAAACGCCGCGCGAACGCGACATGCTCGTCGCGCGTGATGTCCTGGTCGCGGAAGAACAGCACTCGGTGCTTCAACAGCAGCGCCTTGATTTCCGCAAAGAGCGAATCGTCGCGCGCGACGTCGGCCAGGCTCACGCCAGTCAGTTCGGCGCCGATCGAGCAGGTAAGTTGATTGATTTGCATAATGACCACTCCTTGAACGTTGGAAGCGACAGGCATCGCGGTCGGGCGATGCAGCCTGCTGCGCTGGATTCGACTGTCGGGGGGGAACCGAGGCTGGTGACCGGTTGAGACGTCCGCTGTCAGTCAGCGGTGAGCACGATCTTGCCCATGTGCTGGCTGCTCGCGATATAGGCGTAGGCGTCGCCAATCGCATCCATGGGGAAGGTCTTGTCGATCGGCAGGCGCAGCTTGCCGCCGCGGAACGAGGGCAGCAGGTCGCGCGCGCACGCCTGGATGCACGCGATACGCTCCTGCTCGGTACGCGTGCGGAACGTGACGCCGATCAGCTTCAGGCGATTCAGCCAGAGCCGGTTGATATCGACCTGGGCGGTGGCGCCGCCGCCAAGCCGGGCGATATTGACGAGGCGTCCTTTCACCGCGAGGCTCTTGATATGGTCTTCGAAGACGGTCCCGCCGATGGTGTCGATGATGATGTCCACGCCGCGCTTGTCGGTGGCTGCCATGATGGCGTCGACCTGCGCATCGCGCGACGCATTGACGCCGACGTCCACGCCGAACCTGGCGAGGCGTTCGAGCTTTTCCGCCGACCGCGAGGACGCGATCACCGGCCGCGCGCCGAGCGCCGACGCGACCATGATTGCGGCCATGCCCACGCCGCCCGAGGCGCCGTTGATGAACACCGATTCGCCCGCCTTCAGCTCGCCATTGCTCACGAGCGCGTCGTGGGCGGTGATGAACACATTAGGGAATGCCGCCGCATCGACCCATGACACATCGTCGGGCACCGGCATCAGCGCCAGCGGCGCCGCGATCACGAACTGCGCGTGGCAGCCGCGGCCATGGCCCATGACGCGGTCACCCTCGCGCCAGTCCCTGACCTTCTCGCCGACGCTGACGACTTCGCCGGCGAACTCGACGCCAGCGGTCATCGGGTTGCCGGCCCGGTGTTCCCCCATGTACTTGAGCTCGCCGTAGTTGAGGCCGGAGGCACGAACCCGGACCAGCACATCTTCGGGGCCCGGCTGCGGAACGGGGATATCCCGCACCTCGATGCGGCCGCCGTCGGCGCCCGGAATCACTTGTGCCGCTTTCATGCTGTCTCCTTTTGCTTCACTCGGTTGACAGCGATTCTCGGCAGTTCCAGGCCGCAGTGCTTGACGGGTGGCGCCACAACTTGGCGGATCGCGCCAGCTGGCTGCGTTGCCAGCGCCGGAGCGATACCGATACCGGGATTTCAGCGGCTCTGCTCGGCGCGCCAGCGCGTCGGCGGCGTGCCGAACTGCGCGCTGAACCAGCGCGAGAAGGTACTGACCTCGGCGAACCCCACCAGCATGGCCACCTGCGACACCGGATAACGGCTGTCGCCCAGATAGCGGCAGGCCAGCCCACGCCGGACTTCATTCACCAGCGACGAGAACTCCAGGCCTTCCTGCTCGAGCCGACGCTGCAGCGTGCGCGGACTCATGCCGAGCTGCTGGCCGACATGATCGATGCTGCCCTGTCCGCGCGGCAGGAGCATGTGGACCGCGCGGCGGACATTGGAGGCCGTGGAAAGCTGACGCCCGAGCGGGTTCTGTTCGAGGAATTCCCGGGCGTAGCGCGCGAGATTCACGTCGCCGAGCGGATTGGGCCGGTCGAGGTCCCGCCGGTCGATGACGATGCCGTCGAAGTCGCTGCCGAACTCGACCCTGGCCCCGAACAGCCGGTGGTGGATGTGGAGACTGGCCGGCGCGGCATGCGAAAAATGCACGCTGCGCGGCTTCCACGCCCCGCCCAGCATCGACTTCATCAGGCACAGCAGTGCGCCAACGGAAAGCTCGACCGGCTGGCGCCCCGGAACCGGCCGCTCCGTGATCAGCTGCTGCCGGACTATGGCCGTATCGCCGATTTCCTCCACATGGACGAATACGGATTCGCTCAGCAGGTGGCGATAGGTCTCGAGCTGGCCCAGCGCATGCCGCAGCGTCGGCTGGTGCTGCAACAGCAGGCTGATGGGGCCGAAGTCGGACAGCCGCCACGACTCGGCCATCAGCAGGCCGACCGCGGCGCAGCCGGACGACTGCGCGGTGGAATCCAGCACCTTCGCGAGCCATGGCTCCGGGACATGCAGGTCGGGCGAGACGATGCATGACCGGTCGGCGCCGACGTGGTGGATCATGCGCTCCGGGTCGACGCCAATGGTTCGGGCAATCTCGGAATACTTGACCAGGAGGGCGCTGCGAATCAGGGTGCTCATGACGGCTTGGGGGCGGATGCTTGGCAATTCCGGTGCCGCGCTCTGGCGCTGTGTCACCGGCTCTGAAGGTATGCACGCACCCGTGCCGTGTCAATCCTCCTATATAGGATTCATCGTAAACACCTAGCAGGAGAGGCCGGCGCACGGAGCCGCTGCGGAATCACTGTGTCTTGCGCAGGAAGCCCTGGTTGCCGCCGTTGCGGTTGGGCGCGAAGCCATTTGCCTGCAGCGACTCTTCCACGGTGTCGTAGAACACGCCGATCTTGCTGATCTCGCGCGCCTCCTTGGCCGTGGCGATCTCGCGGCCGAACTCGTGCGAGATGCGCACCAGCTGTTCGATCTGCTTCACCGTGCTCTGCTTGGCAGTGCGCTTCTGGTTCCAGATGCCGTCTTCGATGCCGCAGCGCACATGCAAGCCCATGGCAATGCCCATCATGTTGACCGGCAGCACATTGCGCACATTGCTTTCCACCGTCACCACCGCGCCATCGGGCACGCCGCGCATGAAGTTGCCCAGGCTGTAGATATTGGGCGTGTCCATGCCGCCGCCGATTGCCACCCAGTTCATCACCAGCGGGCCCTTGTAGAAGCCGCGGCGCATCAGGCGTTCCACCGACTCGAAGCTGTTGGTGTTGTAGCACTGGAAGGCGCTCTGGATGCCCTTGGCGGTCAGGCGGCGGACGTGCTCCTCCACCCACCCGGGCTGCGCGGGCACGGTCATTTCCTTGTAGGCCTCGAAGATGGCCGGGTTCTCGCGCGAGGTGCCGCGGAAGTCGGCGTCTTCCGCGTGGTCGGTCACGTTCATCTGCGAGGTGTTGACCGTCACCGTGACCTGGTCGGGCGTGGGTTCGAGTTCGGCCAGCATGTGGCGGGTGTCGTCCGACAGCCACTTGGCGGCCTGGCCCTCGTTCTCGGGGGCAAACGAGATCGAGCCGCCGACCTGGATGATCATCTCCGGCACGGCCTTGCGCACGCCGGCGATCAGCTCGTTGAACATGGACAGCCGCTTGCTGCCCTTGCCGTCCAGTTCGCGCACATGCAGGTGCAGCACCGTGGCGCCGGCGTTGTAGCAATCCACGGCCTTCTGGATTTGTGCTTCCATGGTGACCGGAATGTCTTCGGGGAAGTCCGAAGGCAGCCAGCCCGGGGCGTAGGGCGCCGCGGTGATGATCAGGGGCTGCTGGTTCTCGGGGAACAGGTGGCCGTCGAGAAAGTTCATGCTGTGTCTCCAGGGGAATGCTGTGGTCGGTTCAGGAGACGGCCGTGTCGGCCCGATGCGCTGGTCTCCATGTTTCCGGCTGTGATCCGGTCCACTGAGTATGTGGCGCGCCCGCCGCGACCGCTTGTCGATCCGGGACATGCATTTGTCTAGTTGGGACAGGCCGGGCGCGGGCGTCGCGGGCGCCACATGCGCACGCGGACCGGCGCCGCGCCGGGAAACAGGGGCCGGGCGGAGTGCCCGCTGTCACGATCTGCACATTTCTGTCGCGCGATGCAAAGCGGGCGGCTGCGCGCGCCCACAGAATGTTCCTGACGGCCATATCAGAGCCAGGCCAAGGCGTCCAGCGATGCCACGGACCAAGAGACCCCCCTAAGGAACCGCGATGAAGCCTTTCCCGAAGTTTGCCCGCCAGGCGCTGGCACTGATGATTGCCTCTGTTCCCTTGCTGCCGGCCGCGCAAGCCGCGAATGCCGCGGAGTGGCCGACCAAGCCCGTGCGGATCATCGTGGCAGCGCCGCCGGGCGGCACCGCCGACATCCTGGCGCGGCTCTTCGCCCATGAGCTGCAGCGCCCGCTCGGACAGACCCTGATCGTCGACAACAAGGCCGGCGCGGCGGGGACCATCGGCGTGCATGGCCTGCTGTCCGCGCCGCGGGACGGGTACACTTTCCTGCTGGTCCAGAAGGGTATCGTCTCGGAAGTGCCCCAGGTCATGAAGGTCACCTATGACCCGTTCAAGGACCTCGTGCCCGTGGCGCAGCTGACCCGGCAGGGGCTCATCCTGGTCGGCAAGCCAAGCCTGCCCGCCAGGAACCTCGGCGAGCTGATCACCTACATCAAGGCGAACCCCGGCAAGGTCGACTACGCGAACTTTGGTGCCGGCCTGCGCGGCCATACCATCGGCGTGCAGTTCAACCGGCTGGCGGGCCTGACGGCAGGTGCCGTGAGCTACAAGGGGTCGCCGCCCGCGCTGCAGGACGTGATGGGGGGCCACGTCCCGCTCATGTTCGACGGCCCGGCCACCTCGCTGCCGTTCATCAAGTCGGGGCAGCTCAAGGCGTTCGCGATCGCCTACCCGAAGCGGATCCCGGCGCTGCCTGACGTGCCCACGTTTGCCGAGCTCGGCTTTCCGGACCTCAAGGAGGTGAGCTGGATGGGACTCTGGTCCGCGCCGGGCGTACCGCCTGCCGTGCTCGCCAGGCTTCGCGAAGCGACGCTCAAGGTCATGCAATCGCCCGCTGTCCAGAAGAAGATCGAAGAGCTCGGCATGGAGATCGGCTCGGCGGCCACAAGCGAAGAGCTTGCCAGGGACGCGCGTGAATCGTCCGAACGCCAGGGCAAGCTGCTGCGCTCGATCAATTTCACTCCGGACTGAGGGCGACCGGCACAGCGAACGTGACGTCACGCTCCGCCCCCGGGCGGAGCCAATCGGGGGAGCCATGCAATCCGTCGGCAAGCTGATTCGCAGCGCCAGCCTGAACGGCTACATCGAGCTGGTGGCGTCGCTCGGGCACGATCCCCACGCCTACCTGCGCGCGGTAGGGCTGTCGGCCGGGCTGCTGGAGAATCCGGAGCAACTGATTCCCAGCCATGCCGTGCGCGAGCTGCTGGAACTCACCGCGCGCGCCACCGGCCTGGAAGACTTCGCGCTGCGGCTGGTCGCGCAGCGGTCGTTCTCGAACCTGGGGCCCATCAGCCTGGTGCTGAGGGAAGAGCCGACGCCGCGGCAGGCGCTCGACACCTTGTGCCGCTACCTGAAGCTGCTCAGCGCCACGCTGGTCACGCACATCGACGACAACGGGCATACCGTCGTCATTCGCGAGGATCTGCTGCCGAGCCCGGGGTTGTCCACGCGGCAGGCGATGGAACTCGCCGTGGGCGTGAAGTTCCGCATCATGCGCGAGCTGATCGGGCCCCGGTGGCAGCCGGTCGAGGTTTGTTTTACGCATCGCGCACCGGCCGACGCGGCGGCGCACCGTGCGTTCTTTGGCACGCTGCCGAAGTTCAACCAGTCGTTCAACGGCATGGTCTGCATGGCGGCCGACCTGCAGATGCCGCGCACGCCGGGCGACCCGGGCGCCGCGCGCTTTGCGCGGGACTACCTCGAGGCCGCACTGCGGCACCGCGATGAAGGCGTGCGTGAATCGTGCCGCGAGCTGATCCTCTCCTTGCTTCCATCCGGCCGTTGCACGGCAGAGCAACTGGCGCACCGGTTGCGCGTCGACCGCCGCACGCTGCACCGCTACCTCAGCGCCGAAGGACTGACGTTTTCATCGCTGCTCGACCAGGTCCGCATGGAACTGGTGATGCGCCACCTGAAGGAAAGCGACCAGCCGGTCGGCGAAGTGGCCGGCTTGCTGGGCTTCTCCACGCCGAGCAGTTTCAGCCACTGGTTCCGCGCCGCGTTTGGCTGCAGCGCGACCGACTGGCGCAGGCAGTGCGCCGGCGGCTCAGCCGGTCATTTCCCGGCCGAGCGCGCCGGTACACGGCTTCAGCCTCAGCCTCAGTGAACAAAGCCTCCCTTCACAAACCTGACCGGTTCCTCATCCATGCGCAGGAGCAGCGCCGTGAGCCCATCGGCGCGCGGCGCTTCGCGCGGTGTCCCGGCCGCGGCGCCTGACCGGCAAACTATGTCCGTATCCGACCACCCCCTCGTGCCCGGCGTACCGCGCGCCCGCAGCCAGCCGCCGCGGTCCGCCAGCAACTCCGTCCCGCCCAGCCGGTTGGCGGGCACGCCGGCGATCTGCGCATAGACGGCCCACGCCTGCTTGGACACCGCCACGCAGTTGGTACGAAAGCGCGGCAAGCCGGCAGGCAAGGTGCCATCGCGCGTCAGCAGCAAGGTCTGGAACCGCGGATCCTGCATCGGCAGCGAAGCCGGGTCTCCATTGAACGCCACCACGCGCACCCGCTGCCCGCCACGCCACTGCGCCAGCGGAAGGGGCAACGCATCCGCGCCGCATTGCACCAGGGTATCGGGCAATGGCAACGGCACCGGCCAGCTGCCGTTGGCGGCAGCGCCGCTGCCCGCGGCCAGCGCCTTCATATAATCGAGCACCGCCCACGTGTCCGCGTCGCTCAGCGTCGCGCCAAACGCGGGCATGGTGGGCTCGCCATTCGCGTCCCGCATGCCGTTCACGACATGCCAGAACAACTCGCCATCCGCGCGCCGCGCAAGCAGCGGACCGACCAGCGTGGGCGGCCAGCGCTTGAGGGAAGCCGCCAGTGGTCCCTCCCCGCGGCCGTCGTTGCCGTGACAGGACGCGCAGCGCTGCGCATAGACGGTGGCGCCGAGCGCGATGGCATCGACCGAGAACTGCGTGGGGCTGGTGTGGAAGCTGGTCGGCGCCGCAGAGCCGAGCAGCAACGAGGGCGACGGCCACGGTGCCACAACGAGGGCCAGGGCGGCTACGGCAAGCAGGCCACCGCGGTGGCGGCACCATGCAATCGCAAGCGTCATCAACGCCAGCGCAAACACCGTCGCGCCGAGCGACCAGGCAAGCTGGCGCGCGAGGCCGAGGTCGATCAGCAGCGTTTCGCCCGCAATACGCCGCGCCCACGGCCAGGCGGGCTGGCCGTGGGCGTCCCCGCTGAGCCCCAGTGCATGGCAGAGCCGCAGCAGTGCAAGCTGGGCGTTCTGGAGCAGGACCAGCAGGGTATTGAGCCAGGCCTGCGCGGGCAGGCCGTTCATGGGCGCACTGGGCGCACCGCCCCGTCAAGCCAGGACATCATCACCAGCTTGCATCCAGTCCGAGGTGGCGCAGCGCTTCGTGGCGCAGTGCGGTCAGGCGCGGATCGCCGCGGTGGCGCGGGTAGGGCAGGTCCACGGCGATTTCCGCGCGGATCTTCGCCGGCCGGTCGCTGAAGATGATCACGCGCTGCGCCAGGAACAAGGCTTCTTCCACATCGTGCGTGACCAGCAGCGCCGAGAAGCCCGCGCGCTGCCATAGCTCGACGAGATCGCCCTGCATGGCCAGGCGTGTGAGCGAGTCGAGCTTGCCGAGCGGTTCGTCGAGCACGAGCAGGCGCGGGTCGTTGACGAGCGCGCGCGCCAGCGCCACGCGCTGCGCCATGCCGCCCGAAAGCTGGTGCGGGAAGGCGCGCCCGAACGATTCCAGGCCGACGCGCCTGAGCGCCGCATCGACACGATGGCGTTCCTGCCTGACGATACCGCGTGCCTGCAGCCCGAGTGCGACGTTGTCCCACACGCGGCGCCACGGGTACAGCGTCGGGTCCTGGAACACGACGATGCGCGACGGGTCGGGCTCGGTGATGGGCGCGCCGTCCTGTAGCATTTCGCCAGCGACCGGCTTGTCCAGGCCCGCGACCAGACGCAGCAGCGTGGATTTCCCGCACCCGCTGGGGCCGAGCAGGGCGACGAACTCGCCGCGTTCGACCGTCAGGTCCACGCCGTCCAGCACCTGCAAGCGATTGTCGCCGCTGCCGAACCAATGGCTGACGTTGCGGATATCGATGTGCGCGCCAGTTGCCGGCGTCGGGGCGGGCCCCCTTGCGGCGGCAGGGCGTTCAGCGATGGCTACCATTTGACGGTACCCTTCTGCCACGACAGCGCGCGGTCGCGCACGGTGAACAGCAGCGTGATGACGCCGGAGAAGAGCAGCGCCATCACGATCAGCGCGGCATACATATTGACGTAGGAGGCCCAGCCCTGTGCCCAGGTCAGGTACCAGCCGAGGCCGGACTTCACGCCCATCATCTCGGCCGTGACCAGCACGGAAAACGAGGCGCCCAGGCCCATGAACAGGCCGACGAATACCTGGGGCAACGCTGCGGGGATAGCGACGCGCAACACCAGGAACCAGCCCGATGCCCCCATCGTTCGCGCGACATCGTAGTAGCTTTTGCTGACGCTGGCCACGCCGGACCAGGTCAGCACCGCGACGGGGAAGGCCGTGGCCAGCGCGATCAGGAACACTGCGGCCGAGTAGCTCGACGGGAAGAAGTAGAAGGTCAGCGGCAGCAGCGCGGTGGAAGGCAACGGGCCCAGCACGCGCAGGACCGGATGCACCCAGTAGCCGATGCGGCGCGACCAGCCGATCGACACGCCGATCAGGAAGCCGGCGATGCCGCCATACGCCACGCCGAGCCCAAGCAGCTTGAGCGTGTTGAGGGCGCTGTCGCCAAGCCGGGGCCAGTCATCGACATAGACTTCGATCAGCGCCTGCGGCGGCGCGAAGAACGGCGTGGGCAGGAGCGCGGTCTTGGCGGTCAGGATCTCCCACGCGGACAGCACCACGGCCATTGCAACGAGCCACGGCCCGGCGGCATGCAGCCGGGCCAGCGTGCCGCGCGGCGGCGGTGCCCGCCGGCCGGCAAGCGCCAGCAGCGCCAGCACGACGGCCACCGACACTGCGGCGATGCCGAGTTCCTCGGTGTAGGCCCAGTCGGAGAAGCCCGCCACCTGGTTGGGCCAGCGCCATGTGATGGCGCCGAAGGCCGCCCAGGCGCCGGCCGCGGCGATGCCTGCGCGCCAGGGCCGCCAGGCGTCGCGTGCCGGTGCCGAGGCGGCGCCGGCGCTGCGCGCGAGCACCGGGTCGAGTGCGGATTGGCTTGTGGTCATGTCGTTACCCCAGGACGTTGGCGTAGACGTGCTGCGCCAGGCGTTTGGCATCGGTGGTCTTCTTGAGCACGCCGATGCGGCGGAAATCCTCGGCGTAGAAGCCGATCTCTTCCTGCAGGTCCAGGCCGGTCGGGTGGTGCGTGTAGGTCAGCGTGGCGTAGAGCTTGCGCAGGTCATCGGGACTGATCTTGGGCGAGTACCTGGCGAAGACCCTGGCGGCCTCGTTCGGGTTCTCGTTGACGAACTCGGTGGCCTGCACGATCGCGCGCGCCAGCGATGCCGCGGCCGGGCGGTCATTGCGCACCAGTTCGCCGCGCGCGCCGACCACGCAGCAGACCTTGCGCGCGTACTCGCCGGTCAGGTTGGTGGCCAGTTCGACATAGGCGCCGTTGGTGCGCTTTTCGAGCAGATAGAGATTGGGGTCGCCGTCGGCAATGGCCTGGATCTCGCCCTTGTCCACCGCCACGCCGAGCAGGTCGGCGGGATACTGGCGCCAGGTGATGTCCTTGTCGGGATCGATGCCGTGCTTGGCCAGCAGGATGGTGAAGAAGTGCTTGCCCGGCGCGGCCAGGTCGCTCACGCCGACGGTCTTGCCCTTGAGCTGCTGCAGGCTGGTCACGCCCGCTGCCCTCGCGCCCACCAGCCGCACGCAGCCGCCGTGCGAGCTGCCGATGATCTTGACGTCGAAGCCGGCTTCCAGCGGCTTGAGCCAGCGGTGGATCATGCCGATCGCGGCATCGGCCTTGCCCGTGGCGATCGATTCGAGCAACTGGTCGGTGGAGCCGCTGTAGTTGATCAGCTCGACCTGCAGCCCGTTCTTCTCGAAGAAGCCGCGCTCTTGCGCCACCACGACCGGTGTCAGGCAGAACGAATTCTGGTTCCAGGCAAAGGTCAGCTTGCGCGGTGCGGACCAGGCCTGGCGGCCAAGGATCAGTGCCGGCGCGGCGATTGCGGCCGCGCCCGCGGCGCGCAGCACGCCGCGGCGGCGCGCGTTGTGGCTGGCCGCGCTGGCAAGCGTGGCGGCCGGTTCGATTTGGCTCATGGATTTTCCCCCGTTCCTGTTGTTTGCCGGATTCAGGCTGCCTTGCGCGCCGACTGGCGCCCTGCATCGCGCTGCGCGACCAGTTCGCGCACGCGCGGAATCAGCTCGCGGCCGTAGTCGGTCACGTCTTCCAGCGGATCGAAGCCGCGGATCAGGAAGGTGGTGACGCCCAGGTCGTAGTACTGCAGCAGTGCATCGGCCACCTGCTCCGGCGTCCCCACCAGTCCGGTGGAATTGGAGCGGCCGCCGGTCTCGCGCGCGATCGCGGTCCACAGGCGCTGGTCGACGCGGTCACCCTGCTCCGCCGCGGCAAGCAGGCGGCGCGCGCCTTCGCTCTGCTGCGGACCGCCGCGGCTGTAGCCCTGCTGCACGCGCAGCGCGCGGGTACGCTCGAGGATGCTGTCGGCGCGCGCCCATGCCTTTTCCTCGGTCTGCGCGAGTACCGGGCGGAACGAGACCGAGAAGCGCACCTCGCGGCCGTGCTGTGCCGCTTCGGCGCGCACGCGCGTGGTCAGCTCGCGCACCTGGTCGAGCGACTCGCCCCACAGCGCGTACACGTCGGCGTGCTTGCCCGCGACCTTGAGCGCGGCTTCGGACGCACCGCCGAAGTAGATTGGCACATGCGGCTTCTGTGCAGGCTTGACCTCGGAGAAGCCATTGCTGAAGCGGTAGTACTTGCCTTCGTGGTCGAACGGCTTGTCCTCGGTCCAGATGCGCCGCAGGATCTCCAGGTATTCGTCGGTGCGCGCATAGCGCTCGTCATGGTTCAGGTAGTCGCCGTCGCGTTTCTGCTCGTCGTCGGAGCCGCCCGAGATGAAGTGCACGCCGAGGCGGCCGCCGCTGAACTGGTCGAGCGTGGCGATCTGGCGCGCGGCCAGCGTCGGCGCAGTGAAGCCGGGACGGTGGGCCAGCATGAAGTGGATGCGCTCGGTCACCGTGGCCGCGTAGGAGATCGTCAGCGTCGCCGAGGGGCCGGTCGAATGGTGCGGAACCAGGATGCGGTCGAAGCCCGCCTGCTCGTGGGCCTGGGCGAAGGCACGGACATAATCGCGGTCGATCACCGGGCCCGTGGGGCGGTGGATCTCGGACTGCTTCTGGCTCTGGATCATGCCGATGATATCGACGCTCATGCGTGGTTCTCCTGACGGGAAGGGGCAACGATGCGCTTGCGTGCAAGGCGCAAGGCGAGGTGCGAAAGAGTCAAACGAGGAAACGAGGAAACGAGGAAATGACAAAGGAACTGAGCCGCAAGTTACGCCCGTTCCTGGCAAGACCGAACGAATAAAAACGACAGACCATATGCGGGATGCGTCGTTTCAGAAGCGGCGCGGCGGCGTTACGCTATGCGGCGTTCACCAGCGGTGCGCGTTCGCGCACCGCGCCTTGCCAGGAATCCACCATGCCCCTGTCTTCCCTGCGCCGGCTGCCCAGCAGCGAGGCGCGGCTCGGCAATGTGCTCGCCGGGCTGAGGCCGCGCTTTGCGGCCACCGCCGCG
The DNA here is from genome assembly GCF_057798915.1 of Cupriavidus sp. 22TCCZM01-5. Classification (NCBI taxonomy): domain Bacteria; kingdom Pseudomonadati; phylum Pseudomonadota; class Betaproteobacteria; order Burkholderiales; family Burkholderiaceae; genus Cupriavidus; species Cupriavidus sp. 22TCCZM01-5. Next base: position 6,919 of record NZ_JBYOJR010000030.1, on the reverse strand, counting down.
CAGCACGACGCCGCGGCCAGCTTTCCGCACGAGAACTTCGCACTGCTGCACCAGTACGGCCTGATCTCTCAGGCCGTGCCGCGCGCCTACGGTGGCGGCGGTGCCGGCCTGGCCGAGGCGCGCCGCATCATCGGCGCGGTGGCCGGCGGTGACGCCGCGACGGCGCTGGTGCTCGCCATGACCTACCTGCAACACCGTGCCATTGGCCGCGCGGATACACGCTGGTCCGAGCCGGTACGCCAACAGGTGTTCGCGAGCGCGGTGGAAGAGGGCGGCCTGATCAATTCCCTGCGCGTGGAGCCGGACCTGGGCTCGCCCGCGCGCGGCGGCCTGCCCGCGACGGTCGCGACGCGCGTGGCCGACGGCTGGCGCCTGAGCGGACGCAAGCTCTACAGCACCGGCATCCCCGCGTTGCGCTGGCTGTCGGTCTGGGCGCGCACCGATGAGCCGCAGCCGCGCGTGGGCGTCTTTCTGGTGCCGCGTCCGGCGGACGATGCGGCCGGCATCCGCGTGGTGGAGAACTGGAACCACATGGGCCTGCGCGCATCGGGCAGCCATGAGACCGTGCTCGACAATGTCTGGATCCCGCCGGAGAACGCCGTCGATATCCGCGCGCCCTCGGCATGGGCACCCGCAGACGCGAGCCAGGCCGATGTGGACGCCAACGCGGACCAGCAGGCATGGATGGTCGTGCTGCTCGGCAGCCTCTACGACGCCGTGGCCCGCGCGGGCTTCGACTGGATCCGCGGCTTTGTGCGTGAACGGACACCCGCCAGCCTTGGCGCGCCGCTGGCGACGCTGCCGCGCGTGCAGGAGGCGATCGGCGAGATCGCGGCGCTGCTGCATGCCAACCAGGCGCTGCTCGACGATGCCGCCGCGCGCACCGATGCCGGCACGCCGCCGACACCGGCCGACAGCGGACTGCTAAAGTTCACAGTCACGGGCAATGCAATCCGCGCGGTGGAGCTGGCGCTGCAGCTTTCGGGCAACCACGGCCTGAGCCGCAACAACCCGCTGGAGCGCCACTACCGCGACGTGCTGTGCAGCCGCATCCATACGCCGCAGAACGACTCGATCCTGCTCGCGGCGGGCCGCGCGGCGCTCGGACAATGACCAATCAGGAGACATGCGTGAGTGAATCCCCCACTGCCGGCCGCGCAACGCTTGCGCCGCTGCGCGAGTTCATCACCGGCCTGACGGCCCTGCTCGACGAGCAGCCCGACGAGCCGCGCATCCTGCGCGAAGGCGGGGTGCTGCTGGCCAGGCTGGTTGCGCGCGATGACTGGCTGCCCGATGCGTTCGCGCAGCCGCATCCCGAGTACTACCAGCAGATGCTGCTGCACTGCGATTCGGCCGAGCGCTTTTCCGTCGTGAGTTTTGTCTGGGGCCCTGGCCAGCGCACGCCGATCCATGACCATACGGTCTGGGGCCTGATCGGCATGCTGCGCGGCGCCGAGTATTCGCAGCCGTTCGTGATCGATGCCGCAGGACGCCCGCTGGCGCACGGCGAGCCGACCAGGCTGGAGCCGGGACAGGTGGAGGCGGTTTCGCCGACGGTGGGCGATATCCACCGCGTGCACAACGCGTACGACGATCGCGTCTCGATCAGCATCCACGTGTACGGCGGCAACATCGGCGGCGTGCGCCGCAGTGTCTATACCGAGGCCGGTGAACGCAAGCCATTCATCTCCGGCTACTCCAACTCCTACCTGCCCAATCCGTGGGACCGCTCGAAGGATTCCGCCGCATCATGACCGCTTCCGCTGAACAGTTTCCGCTGATCACCAGCCAGGCCGTGCGCCAGGCGCTGCTCGCGCGCAAGGAGATCGCGCTGATCGACGTGCGCGAAGAAGATCCGTTTGCCCAGTCGCATCCGCTCTGGGCCGCCAATTTCCCGCTATCGAAACTGGAGCTGGAAGCATGGCCGCGCATTCCCCGACGCGACACGCGGATCGTCATCTATGGCGAGCATGACGACGCTGACCTGGCGCCGCGCGCGGCAAGCGTGCTGCGAAAGCTGGGCTATTCGGATGTGAACCTGCTCGACGGCGGGCTCGGTGCGTGGATCGCTGCCGGCGGCGAAGTGTTCCGCGACGTCAACGTGCCCAGCAAGTCCTTCGGCGAAGTGGTGGAGGCGAAACGGCACACGCCGTCGCTGGCCGCGCCGGAGGTCAAGGCGCTGATCGACAGCGGCGCCGACGTGGTCGTGGTGGACGCGCGCCGCTTCGACGAGTACCAGACCATGAGCATTCCCACGGCCACGAGCGTGCCGGGCGCCGAACTGGTGCTGCGCGTGCGCGAGCTGGCGCCGAACCCTTCGACCCAGGTCGTCGTCAACTGCGCGGGCCGCACGCGCAGCATCATCGGCACGCAGTCGCTGATCAATGCCGGCATTCCGAACCCGGTGGCGGCGCTGCGCAACGGCACCATCGGCTGGACGCTGGCGGGGCAAACGCTGGACCACGGCGCGAGCCGCCGTGCGCCGCTGGAAATCGGCGCAGCCAATCGCGAACAGGCACGCCGCGGCGCACGCGCGATCGCTGCACGTGCAGGGGTGCAGCGCATTGAACACGCCGCATTGAAGTCGCTGGAAGCGCCGGGACGCACGCTCTACCGTTTCGACGTGAGGACGCCCGAGGAATTCGCCGACGGCCACCTGCCCGGCTTCATTAACGCACCGGGCGGGCAGCTCGTGCAGGAGACCGATCACAGCGCACCCGTGCGCGGCGCGCGCATCGTGCTGGCCGACGATGACGGCGTGCGCGCCGACATGAGCGCGTCATGGCTGGCGCAGATGGGCTGGGACGCGTGGGTGGTGGAACCGGTCGATGTGGCGCTGCGCAGCGAAACCGGCGTGCCGCGCGTGCCCGCACCCGATGCGGCGCCCGTGGAGGCGGTGTCGCCGGCCACGCTGAACGCGTGGCTGGAAGCGCAGGATGGACAAACGGTCGTGCTGGACTTCACGGCCAGTGCCAATTACGTGAAGCGCCACATCCCCGGTGCGTGGTTTGTCATCCGCGCGCAGCTTGCCCAGGCGCTAAAGCGCATTCCGCCCGCGCGCCGCTATGTGCTGACATGCGGCACGAGCCAGCTTGCACGCTTCGCGGCCGAGGACTTGCGCGCGCTGACACAGGCCGGGATCTACGTGCTCGAAGGCGGCACGCTCGCATGGCTGGCCGCCGGACTGCCGGTGGAAAGCGGCGAGACCCATCTGTCGGTGCCGCGCACGGACCGCTATCGCCGCCCGTACGAAGGCACCGACAATGCGGCCGCCGCGATGCAGGCCTACCTGGACTGGGAGTTCGGGCTGATCGCCCAGCTTGAGCGCGACGGCACGCATTTCTTCAACGTCGCCTGACGCTGTGCCAACGCCCGCGCGGGCGCGGAGCAGGCGCGCATTCGTGAGCAGCAGGAATGAATGAACGTCGTCGTCGGAAACGATGGCAATCGATTTCCTGATTACACTGCCTTCACCTTCAATGCCTCTTGCGGGTCATTGAATACGAAAGGAGACATGCGTGCTGGAGGGATTCAAGGGATTCGAACATCGCCATGTGCAATGCGCGGACGTCGGCATCCACGCCGTCGTGGGCGGTCAGGGGCCGGCGCTGCTGCTGTTGCACGGCCATCCGCAGACCTATGTGATCTGGCATAAGGTCGCGGCGACCCTCGCGCGCCACTTCACGGTGGTGGCCGCTGACCTGCGCGGCTACGGCGACAGCGACAAGCCCGCCGGGCTGCCCGGCCACGCCAACTACAGCAAGCGCACCATGGCGGGCGACCAGGTCGGGCTGATGGCAGCGCTCGGCTTCGAGCGCTTCCGCGTCATGGCGCACGACCGCGGCGCCCGCGTGGCGCACCGCATGGCACTGGACCACGGCGAACGCATCGAACGCCTGGTCACGCTAGACATCGCGCCGACGCTGGCGATGTACGAGCAGACCAGCCTGGCCTTCGCCACGGCCTACTGGCACTGGTTCTTCCTGATCCGGCCCGCGCCGTTTCCCGAGACGCTGATCGAGGCCGACCCGGCGCTTTACCTGCGCAGCACCATGGGCGCACGCAGCGCCGGGCTGGCGCCGTTCACAGAGGCCGCGATGGCCGAGTACCTGCGCTGCCTGCAAAGCCCTGGCGCCGCCCACGGCCTGTGCGAGGACTATCGCGCGAGCGCGGGCATCGACCTGGAACACGATCGCGCCGACCTGGCGGGCGGGCGCATGGTCGAGTGCGAGATGCTGGCCTTGTGGGGCGAGCAGGGCGCCGTGGGCCAATGTTTCCGCCCGCTCGACGAGTGGCGCAAGGTGGCGCGTCGCGTCAGCGGGCACGGCCTGCCGTGCGGCCACTACATTGCCGAGGAGGCGCCGGAGTTGTTGCTGGAGACGGTGTTGCCGTTCCTGCTGCGGTGAGACCCGGCGGGAGCGTTCGGCGGCCGGCAATCACCACACCAGCAGCGCCACTCCGCACAACGCCAGCGCGACGCTCCAGACCAGGTCCAGGTTGATCCATCCCGTGCGCAGGAAGGCCACCCCTACGCGGTCATAGACCAGCAGCGCCACCGCGCAGATGGCCAGCAGCATGGCTCCGGTATGCAGGCCCAGCGCCAGCACGGCGGGTGCCACGGCGCTGCCCCCGACGATACGGCCCGATAGCGGCGACGCGCACAGCGGCATCAGTGCCGGCACCAGCATCAGCCCGGCCCCATGCACGCCCGCCATGAGGAACGACCAGCAGGCGAGCCCGGCCATGCCGGCCTGCATGCCCACGCGCGGCCGGCCGCGGTGGCCACGCAGGATGTGCCAGCCGGCCCAGCCGATCAGCACGAGCCCGCCGACGCGCGCGAACAGGCTTGCATCCACCACACTGCCAAGCGTGAGCGCCGCCGCTACGAATACCGCCACCGCCAGCGCATGGCCCAGCGCGATCGGCAGCAGCGACAGCAGCACCACGCTGCGCTTGTGGCGGTGCAGGCCCAGCGCCACGGCGAACAGCCACCCCATGGCGGGGTTGATGCCGTGGAACAGGCCCAGCGCGGCAATGACGACCCAGGGCCACCATGCCGCCCACTGGGCCGATGCGGTTGCCAAGGTGGCCGATGGACCCATCACGGATAGCAGTACGAATCCGACGAGCAATCCCCGCCCTGCAGCCGCACCTGGTGCGGGCGATGGCCCTTCGGCCAGTCGATGAAGAACTTCGGATCGATGGACAGGCCGCCTTCCGGGGCGGCATCGAGCTTCACCATCCAGCCGTCGATGCCTTCGGGATAGAACTGCGGGTCCACCGCGCCGTACAGCGAGTTGGTGAAGTAGATGCGGCGTCCGTCGCGGCTGATCTCGACCATCTGCGGCCCGCCATTGAGCGCGCCGTTCTTCGCGCCCGGATGCGTGGCGCGCGAGACGATGCCGCCAAGGCGCACCTTGCCTGTGAGCTTCGGCGCGAAGGGGTCGGACACATCGTATTGCAGCAGGTCTCCCGTGCCCCAGCAGGACACGTAGAGGAAGCGGTCATCCATCGACAGGTCGATGTCCGTCACCAGCGGCGGCACCGCCTTGAAGCCCTTGAGCATGGGCGGCAGCTGGTCGGGATCGGCGGCTTCGGCAGGGATCTCGATGACCTTGCGCACGGCCCATTTGTCCTTGTCGCGATACCAGGTCCAGATCGACGACGACAGGTCCTTCAGGCTGATCACGCAGTTGACGAAGCCATAGGCCCGGGTCGGGTCATGGGCCGGGCGCAGCTCGAACACGAGCTGGTACTCGTCGCCGAAGTCGATCTCCTGCAGGTGCCTGCGCCGCGTGAAGTCCCAGAAATGCAGGCGGCGCCCGTAGCGCGCGCCGAGCAGGATGTCGGGCACGAGGCCGTCCTCGACCATATCCGGCGTGCCCCATTCGCTGGTGACGAGCGTGTCGTAGCCAAGGTGCCACCAGCCGTCATAGGCGAAGTACTGCGGACCGCGCTCGACCTCCCAGCGGCCGAGCGGGTCGAAGCTCTGCGCGTCGAGCATGGCGATGCCGCCGGGGCCCTTGCCCTCGGCGTTGCCGAGCGCCGTCACATAGATGCCGCCCGGTCCGCAGTGCACGGTATGCGGGCGGCTGTAGCCGGTGCGCTCGGCCAGCATCTCGGGCTCGATGACCTTGGTCAGGAACGGCTTGAGCGGATCGGGTTTGGTGTCGAGGATGTAGATGCGCGACGAGCGCAGCCCCGGTACCACCAGGTAGCGCCGTTCCATATGCGGATGCGGCGCGTTCGGGCACAGGCACGACGAGCACGCATTCCAACCGAAGTGATGCAATTCATCGCCCGCATGCGGCATGGCGACCTTGCCGACGATGCTGGCGTAGCGCGGTGACGCGGGGTCCACGTCGACCACGGCGATGGCGTCGGGTTGCTTGCGCTCGGGATCGAACATCGCCACGTAGGCAATGGTCTCCGGCGGGGCCTTGGCTGCCAGGCGGGGGGATGGGTAAAAGCTCGGATCCGGCTTCCAGGTCGTCATGGCGCGTCTTCCTGTGTTTTGTTCCCACGTACCGCGGGGATTTCACTATAGGACAGAAGGGGGAGGCGGCAGGGGGGCAACTGTAGGCCTAGGGGAGGCTGGCTTGTCGTGCTTGGCATGCGCCGCTGTTTCGCCGGCGTAGCCGGCGAGTCACTTTTTGTCCGAGCGACAAAAAGTAACCAAAAAGCGCGTTTACTTGCCCTAGCGGGCGAATATTGATCGTAGTGTGCTGCGGGTGTTGTACGGGTATGAACTTCAGAGTGTGCCTGGCTGCCTGCCGCGTGGTGCGCGTCCGCCGGTAGGCTTTCAAGCAATGATTGAACGAGCCCCGAAACTGTCCGTGGCCCCTGCTGCTACCGCCATCGTGTAATCGCCTTCGGCTGCGCTACGCGCAGAGCCCTAGTCTGAGCACCCAGGCCGCAG